>JBGPNV010000111.1:0-8154 GCA_041487695.1 Thermoplasmata archaeon
CGCGGTCGAGGGCGCCCGCCTTGCGAGCGGCCGCTCCAAGCAGGATGCGCGCGGCCGTCTCCTTCATCCACTCGTTGCGAAGCGGCGCCGCGCCGTACCGGCGCAGGCACGCGCCCGGGAAGACGCCGCAGAGGGCGGCCACGTCCGTCGCGGTGACGGCGAGGTAGCCCGGCCGCGAGGCGCGCCCGGCCGCCGACGTGAGGAAGCGCGCGGGGCTGCCGTAGGGGTCGATGTCGATGAAGTCGTAGCGCGCGCTCGAGTCGGCAAGCGCCTCCTCGAGCGAGCGGCAGGTCACTTTGACCGTGAGGGCGCCCTGCCTTGCGGCCTGCGCGCGGGCAAGGGCCGCCGCCTTCTCATCCCCGTCGTTGAGGACCACCTCGACGACGCGGTCCACCTCGCGGGCGACGCGGAGTCCCCTCACGCCGCTGCCGCACATGCCGTCAAGGACGCGCCACCCGGCCTTCGGAGGCCCAAGCGCGCGCAGGACCGCGACCGTGAGGTCGCGCGAGGTCTTCGCCGCGGGGTTGTAGAAGACCATCGTGCCGCCGGCGCGCTGCGGCCCCTTTTCGAGGTCGAGGCGTGGGTCCTCCGGGAGCTCAAGCTCGACGAGCCCCTCCCTCACCAGGCGCACGGCCACGCTGCGGCCTCCGTTGCCGAAAGGCCGGCGCGCCCCTATCCGCCCTCTTCCTTGAGGAGCTTGATGATCTTGAAGGGCAGGAGGTTGCGGTTGATTGGCGTGACCTCGAGGATGCGCACGTCGTCGCGCCTGCGGATGTCCTGGAGCAGGGGGTTGCGGGACTTCTTGTGGAGCGTGAGCAGCATGGGCTTCGTCGCATCGAGCGCGCGCTTCACGGCCGAAACGAAGGTGGGGGACTCGACCTCCATCTTGCCGACCTCGTCGATCACGATGATGTCCGCCTTGTCGATCGCGGTCTCGATCGCGTGGACGCCGACTTCCTCGAGCTTCTTCATGTCGACGCCGAAGCGCCCGACCGACACGTTGGACTCGTAGTCGATGTGCGCGAGGACGTCCTTCTGCTTCGTCATCCAGTCGATGACGAAGATCCCGACGAGCCGGTGCTGGTCGAACATGGGCTTCGTGACCATGCCGCCCACGGTCTTCTGGTCGGCCTCAAGCATGCCGATGACCTTCTCGAGCGCCTCGGTCTTCCCCGACCCCGGAAGACCCGTTATCCCGATCTTTACGCTCTTGGCCATCCGGTGCTCTCCGCAGAGCCCCATAGGCTGGATTGAATAAAATGGTTCACACACTCAAGATTCGACTTTTCTAAGGGGCCGAGGCGTCGGGGTCGACCTCTTGGGAGTTGTCCGGCGCTTCCTCGAGGGGCCCTTTTTCCGCGGCGTTTGGATGTGCTGGCGGGACGCGCGCAAGGGTGAGCGCCACACCCGAAACGGCGTAGGCGGAGGCGCCGACGAGGGCCGCGAGGAGCACCGCGCCGCGCAGGGCGTCCCCGGAGGGCAGGACGAGGAGCGCGAACGCGGGCGCGCCAACGAGCACGCCGGAGGCGCCGGCCAGCGCGCCGCGCACCTTGGGGTAGGGGACCTGCGTGACCATCAGAGCCGCAAGCAGGCCCACGAGCAGGGAGGCCGCGATGTCGCCGACCCCGCCCAAGGCGATGAGCAGGACGACGACGAAGCCCGCGCCGGTCGTCGGCAGGCCCGTGAAGCGCCCGGCCTCGGGGCCGCTCTTCGCGACGTGGCGCGCAAGGCGCAGGAGCCCGAAGAGGACGAAGAGGCCGGCGGCAAGCCCCACGAGGGCGTCCTGCGGCAGGGTGAGGAGGGGCTCGGGCGCCACGTCGAAGTGGACCTGGTAGAAGAGGATCGCCGGGGCCACGCAGAAGCTGAGGTAGTCGGCCATGATGTCGAGGTAGTCCCCGAGGCTCTCCTTGCCGCTTCCGAAGCGGCGCGCGACGATGCCGTCGAGGCCGTCGGCGATGACGGCGCCAAGCAGGAGCGCCTCAGCGAGCGCGTACTTGTGGTCTGAGATGTAGGTGATAGCGAGGAAGCCGAGCGCCGCGTTCACCATCGTGAAGGCGTCGGCGGCGCGCAGGAGCTTGAAGATCGTCATGGCCGACCCGCCCCCCGCGCAGGGCGAAGGATCGGCGTCTCCCCTGCAATAACCGTGCCGCCTGGTTCCACGACAAGGGCGTGCGGGAGCAGGGACGTGTACTCGAGGTCCACCCGGGAGCCGAACTTGATGATCCCCACCCGCTCGCCCTTCTCAAGCGCGGACCCCGGCTCGACATAGGGCAAGATCCGGTCGGCAAACGCGCCGGCGATGAGGGTGAGGGTGCAGGACTCCCCCTCCCCGGCAATGGCGATGAGGAGCCGCTCGTTGAGGTGCGAGTCCTTCGAGAAGGCAAAGCGCCTGCCCCCCGCCTTGTGCTCAACCGAGGTCACGCGGCCCGCAAGGGGCGCGCGCACGACATGGACGTCCGTTGCGCGCAAGAACACCGAGACAGTCGCCGAAAGGCCGCTTGCCGCCGCGGAGCGGACCTTGCCGTCCGCGGGCGAAACGACCCCGTCGCCCACCTTCCGTTCGGGGTCCCGGAAGAAAAAGAGGAGGAGGTTGAACCACTCGAGGGAGAGGACGGTGAGCGCGAGCATCAAGATGTCCGTGGGGAGGGAGGGGAAGGGCGCCGCGCCCTGCGGGCGCAGCCAGACGACCACATAGAGGCCGAGGGCGACCACGGCCGCCGAACCTGCCCCGTTCAGGGCGATGAACCCCCACGGCGTCCCCCGCGCGAACTTCACGAAGGGTCAAATCTCTCGCCGCGCGATAACCCTTCGCTGGAGGCGGCCGTATGGGTGGGGCGAGGGGACCGTCTGCCGTCGTCCTGCTCTCGGGCGGCCTCGACAGCGCCACGGCCGCGGCTTGCGCAAAGCGCGACGGCTTCCGCGTGCTTGCCCTCACGGTAATCTACGGCCAGCGGCACATCCGGGAGGTGGAAAGCGCGCGCAGGGTGGCCCGCGCCCTCCACGCGGCCGAGCACCTCGTTGTGCAGGCGCCCCTCGACCAGTTCGCGGGCAGCGCGCTCACCGACCGGGCGATCAAGGTCCCGCGGGGGCGCAGCGAGCGCGCGATCGGCCGCGGCATCCCGGTCACCTACGTGCCGGCCCGAAACACCGTGCTCCTTGCCCTTGCGGCCGCTCTTGCGGAGGCCCGCGGCGCCCGCGCGATCTACATTGGTGCCAACGCGGTCGACTACTCGGGCTACCCGGACTGCCGGAGGGCGTTCCTCAGCGCCTTCGAGCGGGCCTTGGCCCGCGGGACGAAGGCGGGCGTCGAGGGCCGGCCGATAAGGATCCGCGCGCCTCTCTTGCGCAAGACGAAGGCGGACATCGTAAGGCTCGCGGGTCGTCTCCACGTGCCCGTCGAACTCACCTGGAGTTGCTACCTCGGCGGGCCGGTCGCCTGCGGGCGCTGCGACTCCTGCGTCCTTCGCCTCAAGGGGTTCCGCGAGGCCGGCCTCACGGACCCCGTGCCCTACAAGGCGGCCCCGCGGCCCCACCGAGGGCGGTAGTCCACCGAACGCTCAAATCCCCCGAGCCTCCTCGCGCGAGCCGTGACGGCCCCCGAGCACCCGAGCAGCCCTGGCTCGCGTTCAGCCGGGCTTTCCATGGCCTCCCTTACCCAGCGCCCCGACGAGCGCGTGGCCCCCCTCAAGGACTCGAAGAAAAAGCCCGCGGGCGTCGCGCTGCGCGTGACCGAGGTGTTCCTCTCCCTCCAAGGCGAGGGCCGCGACATCGGCCTGCCGACCGTCTTCGTCCGCCTTACCGGCTGCAACTTGCGGTGCGCTTGGTGCGACACGGAGTACTCGTTCACCGGGGGCCGTTGGGTGGCGCTTAGCGACCTCGTAAAGGACGTCGAGGCCTTCCTGCCGGTCCGGCGCGTGTGCCTCACGGGCGGCGAACCGCTCCTCCAAAAAGCCCACCAGGACTTCGTAAGGGCGCTGCTTGGCCGCGGCTACCGCATCGTGGTGGAGACCTCGGGGTCGAAGCCGGTCGAGGGCGCGCTCCTCGAGGAGGGCGTCTGCATCTCGATGGACGTGAAGTGCCCCTCCTCGGGAGAAGAGGGCGAGATGCTCTGGGAAAACCTCGCGCGCCTTGGCTCCAAAGACCAGCTCAAGTTCGTCATCGCCGACGAGCGCGACTTCGCGTACATGCGCGAGGTCATGGGCACGCGCGCGAAAGCCGTCAAAGCGGAAGTCGTGCTGCAGCCGGTCGGGGGCGGCCTTGAAGGCGTCCTAAAGATCGCGGAGTGGGTGAAGCGCGAGGGCCTGGACGCGCGAGTCCTGCCGCAGCTCCACAAACTCCTTTGGGGCGGCGCGCCCGGCCGGTAGGTCGGCCCTTCCTTTGTCCCTTCAAAGCATGGGGCCGGCGCCCATCCCAAGCTTCAGCAACGCCGTGAGCACAATCAGGCAAATCGCAAGCATCGGGACCAGGCGGAATGCCCGGGTTGCACGGATTGCCGCTTCCGACATACCACTCGCCGATTCTGGGTGTCCCTCACGGACAATCGCTTTACCCAAGTCGGGCACTTAAACTAGCGAGTTCGGTTCACGAAGAGGCTCACTTCCGGGGCCCTGGCCTTGAGCCAGGCTGAGCCAGAGGCCCGTTCCCCAAGGCCCCAAACCAGGGCCCCCACGGGGCGTTCACCGGGTTGCGAACGAGGTTCCATACGTTCATATGGACTCCCGAGGCATCGTAAAGCCCGCGGTCCGATGATCAATAGGAAAATCGTACTCGACCAGGAGTCCTTCAAGGCGCTCGCCTCGGACACCCGGATCGAGATCCTCAAGAAGCTCGACAACACGCAGCTTACCGTCACGGACCTTGCCAACGCGATGGCTGTCAACAAGAGCGCCGTGCACAAGCACCTCACGCGGCTTGTCGAGGCGGGCCTTGTCAAGAAGAAGGAAGGCGACCGCAAGTGGGTCTACTACACCCTTTCGCTGAAGGGCGCGCAGCTCCTCCACCCGGAGCGCGTCCAGATTGCACTCATGCTCGCCGCCACCGCCGTCGCCGTGTCCTTCGGCCTCTACCAACTCTGGAGCTACCTGGGCGGCTACAGCGTCCCCTTTGCGTACGGGACGGACCACGCGGCCGGCGCCGCCGCCTCGAGCGTGGCAAGCGAGGCCGCGTCCTCGAGCTTCCTGCTCCACAACAGCGACCTGCTCGTGATCGGAGCGGCGATGGTCGCCATCGCCGCGGTCCTCGCCGCTGCCGCCCACTCGACGTGGAAGTCGGCCGCCGCCCGCGCCGCGTGAGCACCGGGCCTCCGCAGGGCAAAAACGCCTTGCGCGCGAAGGCGCGCTGCCTCAGCGTACCGTTAGACTACCGGAGCGGCTCCACGGTTTCCTCTTCGAGCACATCGACAATGGGCAGGAACGCGCGGATGTAGTAGACGAACGTAAGCGCCACGACGATGGCGAAGCCGAGCACGAACATGGAGGCCTTCATCGCATCGAGCTGCTCGTCCCTCACGGAGAGGAATGTCCAGACGATCCCCATGAGGATCACGACAAGCCCGGCGATGACTGCGTAGGCGCCCCGCCCCTTCGGCGGCGGGATCGTGCGGACCTTCACGGCCTTGACCTGGCCGCGCGGTAGGCCAAACTCGTAGAACTTCGACCCCGAGCGGATGACAAAGAAGGAGAGGGTGAGCAGGAAGATGGTCGACAGGATCCCGATGACGCCGAGCCAGTAGGCCCGCAGCGGGACGCCGAGCTTCGAGATGTCGACCTTGGCCGCCCCCCCCGCGCCGGGCTGGCCCGGCAGGACGCTGTACGTCCGCGTCCAGCGGTCCGCGTTCGAGTTCGCGTTGTCGCCGTTGACGGCGTTTACGAGGATGTCGAAGCTGATGTCCGAGGCGTTCGACTCCGGCGCCGTCCATGAGAACCCGAAGGAGCGGTTCCCATGGACATCGCCGTCCTTCGTGTGGGTGACCGAGGCGCCGTTGTCCTTCGTCTGCACGGTCGTGTACGGCGTGCCGCCCACGTTCACCGTGCTGTTCGTGTCGGCCTTGAAGGCCCCGGCCGATGCGACGACCGAGAAGCCGCCATGGTTCGCCGCCGGGTCGCTCGCCATCGGCACGTCGTCGTCGACGAAGCTGAGGTGCATCGTGTAGGTCTTCCCACCTTCGTAGTAGCCGTTGGGCAGGCTGTCGACGGTGAAGGTCACGTGAGCCGCCCCGTTCTGGACGGGCGAGTGGCACGTGCACCCGCGCGCGGTGCCGGAGCCGGTCTCCCCGAGGCCGACACCGGTCGAGAGCGAGTACACGGGGGTCGACGAGAACGCGATGACGGCGGCAAGCGAAAGTGCGCCAAGAGCAAGTGCCGTGGTCTTGCGGGTGGGACGCATCTTCGCTTCGGACCCCCAGAGCCCTTCTTTCCGGCGCGGCAACCCTCAAGACAAGGGTCGGCAAAAGCCCGAGCCAGCCGCACCGGCAGGCGGTTAAAGCGGGAGGAGCGTATAAAAACATATTGCGCGCGCCAGGGAAAGGCGTGTGGCGGCCTTCTGGAAGCGCCGGGAACGAGCGGCGCTTGCGCCCTGGCCCGGGCTAGATGTAGTTTGTTGAAACCCCGCGCGCCGCCTTTTGGCAGCCGACGCGCGGGGGAGGGAAAGGGCCCGCTTTCACGGGAAAAAGCCGCGCAGCTTCACGGCCTCGGCCACCCGCGCGACGGCCACGACGTAGGCCGCCTTGCGGTGGTTGATCTTGCGCGAAGTCGCTTCCCGGTGCACGTCGGCAAACGCCTTCGTCATGATCCGGTCGAGCCGCGTGTTGACCTCGTCCTCGCTCCAGAAGTAGTTCGCGAGGTTCTGGACCCACTCGAAGTACGAGACCGTGACGCCGCCCGCGTTTGCGAGGATGTCCGGCAAGATGGTCACGCCTGCCTTGTGGAGGATCTCGTCGGCTTCGGGCGTCGTTGGGCCGTTGGCAAGTTCGAGCAGGATCTTCGCCTTCACGAGGTTCGCGTTCTCCTTCGTGATCTGGTTCTCGAGGGCGGCGGGCACGAGGATGTCCACCTTCAGCGCAAAGAGGTCGTCGCGTTTGATGTCCTTCGAGCCGGCAAACCCCTTCACGGTGCCCGTCTTCGCCTTGTGCGCGTCGAGGGCCTTGATGTCGAGGCCCTTGTCGTTCCACGCGCCCCCCTGCGAGTCGTTCACGGCCACGATCTTCGCGCCTAGGTCCGTCAGGAGTTCGGCCGCGACGGCGCCGGCGTTGCCGTAGCCTTGGATCGCGACGGTCGCACCCTTGATCGTGAGGCCGAGCGCCTTGGCCGCCTCCCGCGTGACGAAGGTCCCGCCGCGGGCGGTCGCCTTGTCGCGCCCGAGCGACCCGCCAAGCGCGATGGGCTTGCCCGTCGTGACGCCGGTCACGAGGTGGCCCTGGAGCGCCGAGAACGTGTCGACGATCCACGCCATGGTCTGCGAGTTCGTGTAGACGTCGGGAGCCGGGATGTCCTTGTCGGGCCCGATAATTGGCGCGATCTCGAAGGTAAACCGGCGCGTGACCCGCTCGAGCTCCTTCATCGAGTGCTTCTTCGGGTCGATGATGACTCCGCCCTTGGCTCCGCCGTAGGGAATCCCCACGGTCGCGCACTTCATCGTCATCCAGAAGGCGAGCGCCCGCACCTCATCGATGTTCACGTCGGGGTGGTACCGGATTCCGCCCTTCGCGGGGCCGCGCGCGAAGGAGTGCTGCACGCGGTAGCCCTTGAAAATCCTCCACGAGCCGTCGTCCATGAGGACGGGGAAAGACACGTGGAGTTCCCGCTGGGGTGAGCGAAGGAACTCGTGAATGGACTTGTCGAGCTTGATAAGGCCCGCGGCCTCGTCGAGCATCTTCTGGGCATTCTCAAAGGGGTTGATCTTCGGCGGGGCCTTTTCCATTGATGTCACCATCGGTTCACCAGGGATACCGGATACAGGGGGTTTCAAAAGCCTCCCGGAGGCGGGTGAGCCGAGGGAACCCGGCGAGAGTATTTGAAACAGATTCCCGGGTTTTTGTCGATGATTGGGTCTGCAAATCGAGGGGCGGGGGCGCGCGCGTGAGCGCCCGATCCAGACACGCCAGCGCGCCCGCCAAACTATTTCTACGGCGCGAGTGCCTTTCCCGCAGTTGTGGGA
>JBGPNV010000112.1:0-8133 GCA_041487695.1 Thermoplasmata archaeon
CGAGCATCTCGTGGTAGTTGAGGGAAAGGGAGAGGTTGAACCGCCCGCCGCCGCTCTCCACGGGAAACTCGAGGGTCGTCGTGTTCTCCGCCGGAATGGAGAACGTCCGCGTCGGGTCGCGCAGGCTGCCGCCCCCGGCGGTAAACGCGAGGGTCGCGGTGGCGTTGGCGGCAGAGCCCCAGCCTCGGTTCTCGAGGGCCACCGCGACCACCGGGCCCGAGGGCGTGTCGCGCGTGACCCAGGAGACCGGGCGGATGTCGGCGCGCATGAACTCGACTTCGCCGATGAGCAGGAGGCACACGTTGACCTCGTCGGTGAGCCGCTCGGCGATCGTGGTCGTGTAGGTGCCGAAGCGGTTCTGCTGGTTGTCGACCTCGTAGGTGAACGAGGGGGCGCCAAGCTCGCCGTAGCCGAAGTCCTTTGAGGAGCCCGTCGCGATGTAGAGAACCACCGATGTCTGGCCGGTCGTCACGCCCGTGAGGTTGTTTGCCGTGGCGCCGATGTGGGCAAGGAGCTCGTCGTCGGGCGCCTTGTCGAGCGTCCAGGCCCAGGAGTAGATGAGGACATTCGTGCCCGTGTGCCCCGTGAGGTAGAGGTCGATCCCGTAGGCTTCGTCGACCGCGCGCATGTTGTCGGCGTTCGCGTGGCTCTCCGGCTCGGACTCCGGCCCGCTGCCGTGGTCGGCCTCGTTCGTCCACTCGAAGTCGTAGTTGCGGTTGAGGTCGACCCCATTCGCGTTCTGGCGCTGGTCCATCATGTTGCCGTCGGGGTTGACCATCGGCACGATGAAGAAGTGGACCTTGGCGAGGATGTCGGGCGAGGAGAGGCGGCCTTCGACGGCCTCGTGGACAAGCTGGACGGCGAGCTCCATCCCGAGCTGCTCGTTGCCGTGGTGGCCCCCGTCGATGTAGATCGTGGACTTGCCCCCGTCGTCGACCGAGAAGTCCGTGACCTCCATCTGCCAGAGGCTGCGTCCTTGGACGGACTGTCCGATCGAGGTGAGCTTGGCCGTGTCGGGGTGGGAGGCGGCGAGGTCCTGGAGTTCCGTCGTGAGGTCGGGGTAGTGGTGGTAGACGTGGGTGTCGATGGGGCCCGGGCGCGGCAGGAGGGGGGGTGCGCCGTTCGGCTCCGGGGCGCTGGCCACGGGGTCCCAGGGCCCTTGGGTTGGTGAGCCGCCTACGGGGGCAACGCCCGCAAGCAGGAGGAACGCCACGCCAAGGGCAGCGAGTCGAAGGAGGGATTTGGGGGCGCCCGGCCGCATCGGTCGGGAGCCGGGGTAGCGCCCTATAACGGTTCCCCTGAGGTGCGGCGCCGAAGGCGGCTTGCGGGGCATCGCGGGGCGCGACTCGAAGGCTACAAAGCCCGGGCCCCGCATGGGCCTGGCCTGATGCCGATGTTGGATTTCTGGCGTGTGGATGTCTTCGCCTCGCGGCCCCTGGAGGGCAACGCTCTGGCGGTCTTCCCTCGACCCCAAGGCCTCACGGACGGCCAGATGTTGGCGATCGCGCGCGAGATGAACATCTCCGAGACCACCTTCCTCGAGCCGGCGACGCTCGCGGGTGCGGACTACCGCACGCGGATTTTCACGCCGGGCGGGGAGATCCCCTTCGCGGGGCACCCGACGTTGGGGTCGGCGTTCGTCGCCGCGGAAGAGGGGATGATCCCGAAGCAGGAGGGCGTCGTAACGGTGCACCAGCAGGACGGGCTGGGCCTGACGCCGATTAAGCTCGACGTGACCGGGGGGAAGGTCGTGCGCGTTACGATGACCCAGGCCAAGGGGAAGCTTGGCCGGCGCTTCGCCAAGGTCGATGGGCTTGCCAAGGCAATCGGCGTCAAGCCGCGCGACATCAAACGGACCGGGCTTGTGCCACAGGTTTGCTCGACGGGGCTTGCCACCCTGCAGGTTCCCCTCAACTCGACCGAGTTCGTCCGGGACCTGGACCCCGACTTGCGAGCGCTCGGGAAACTGGCGAGGGCCATCTCGAACGACCCGGGCGTCTACGTTTTCGCGTTCCTCGATGGGAAGGAGGCCGACATCCACGCGCGCGGCTTTTTCCCCCTCCAGGGGGTGCCGGAGGATCCAGGAACGGGTAGCGCGGCAGGCGCCTGCGGAGCGTACCTTGGGTTTAATGGGCGGCTGCCCGACAAGCAGTGGTTTGTGATCCAACAGGGCGCGGAGGTGCACCGACCGAGCCGGATCGAGGTGGCGGTGGCGATGGAGCGCGGGAAGCCGAGCCAGGTTCGGGTTGCAGGAGAGGTGGCCCTCGTGATGCGCGGGACGCTGAGCTTGCCCTGAGAGGGCGCCAAGGGCCTAACGCCTGTGGGCGGTCCGCAACCGGATCACGCTCATCGCGGCGCCGGCGGCGGCTGCGAACGCCGCCGCCACCCCGACGTCAACGGTCGGCTTCGGCGAGGCCGGCGGCGCGGCTTGCAGGGGTTGCGAGATTTGATAGGACGAATCGCGGCCAATGGCCGCGGTCTGGAACTCATAGGTGACCCCGGGCTGAAGGCCGGAAACCCTTTGCACGTGGACCTCGGAGAACGCCCCGTCTTCCAGGTACCCGGTGACGCCGCCTCCGAGGGGCCCCCACCAGAGCCTGCCCATGCTCGGAGCGTTCGTACGCCAAGTCACTTGGAAGGCGCCCGGCGCGACCCACTCCCCGCTCATGAATTCAATGGACATGGGTTCGGTCGCGCGGGTCTGATCGGGGCCCCACGGAACGGCCGCAGGGGGTTCGTACGAGCAGTCGAAGAACGACCCGAAGAGAGGGGCCCATGAGTCGTTGGCGCCCGTGTCATCGATGTACACGCCGGCTCCCCGCCCCGGTGCCCCCGGAGGACCTCCGAAGTAGCAGGGCGCAGCGGCGGCGCCCGCCTGCCCAGGCGCGACAAGCGCGACGGCAGGGAGGAACAGGAAGAGCACAAGTCCAAGCCGGAGGCGCCCCACGCCATTTTGGTGAGGTGGGGGGCCCATAAACCTTGGGATGGAAGGCGCTCGCGGGAGGCAAACCGCCGGACCCCTAGCCGGGGTCGCCCCCGACCTTCAATTGCCTCACGACCTCTCCATCGGCCTCAAAGTCGACCTCGAAAAACCCCATGGACTCGAAGAGCTTGGCGGCCACCCGGTTCTCGGGCCGGTGGCTGATGAAAACAGGCCGAAGGCCCGCGGCGCCCAACTCCTCGAGGAGCAATTCGAGGAGCCGGCGCCCAAGGCCGCGGCCCTGGTGCTCGGCGTCGACCATGACGCGCCAGATGTAGGCGGAGCCGTCCGCCCGTTTCTGGAACATGGCGAAGCCCACGACCCGGTCGGCCACGACGAGCGCGCGGGTCACGAGCTGGGGGTTCTGGGCGGCCTGCTGGAGGGACTTCTCGTTCGAGGCGATGAGCGTGTGTTGGGTCCGGTGGACGCGCAGCGCGAGGCACGAGGCCCGGTTTGTTGCGTCAACGGGGACCAAGCGCGGGGCGTCGCCTTGAGCCGCAGGTCCGCTCATCCGCCTCACCCCTTCGGGCCGGCGGTCAACGCCGCCTACTCCTTCGCCTTCGAGCGGACCATGCGCTCCCATCCCCACACCTGGCGCCCGGCCTCGCCTTTCTCCGCGAGCGAAATGCGCGCGGCGCAGAACTTGAACTCGGGGATCCCGGAGACCGGGTCGCTGTAGGTCACGGTGAGCGTGTTCGCCGACGCCTCCGTGTAGTGCATGGGCACGAATACGACCCCCTCGGGCACCTTGTCGGAGAAGGCCGCGCGGCAGCGGATCTTCCCCCGGCGCGTCTCGACAAAGATCCAGTCCCCGTTGGCGATGCCGAGCGGTTCCGCATCGAGGGCGCAGACCTCGGCGACGGGTTCGGAGGCCGGCAATTCGAGGTCGGTCTTGCGCGTCAGCGAGCCTGTGTGCCAGTGGAAGAGCGAGCGGCCCGTCGTGTAGACGAGCGGGAATTCCTTGTCGGGCACCTCGATGCCGAGGCGGTGCTGGACAGGCACCATGAGGCCGCGGCCCACGGGGAACGACTCGACATAGAGGTCGCGCGTCCCGGGGTGGTCGGGCGTCGGGCACGGCCAGAGGATGCCGTTCGGCTTCAGGCGGTCGTAGCGAAGGCCCGCAAGGGCGGGCATGAGGGGCACGGCCTCGTCGAAGATCTCGGCGGGCGACGTGTAGTGCATCGGGTAGCCCATCCGCGTGGAGATCTCGCAGGTGATCTGCCAGTCGAGGCGTGCTTCGCCGGGCGCGATGAGGCCGCCTTCGGAAATCGCCACGCGCCGCTCGGTGTTGACAAACGTCCCCTCCTTCTCGCCCCACGCCGCGGCCGGCAGGACGACGTCGGCAAACTCCGCCGTCTCGGTCATGAAAATGTCCTGGACCGCGAGGAACTCGAGCTTCTTGAACGCCGCCTCCGTGTGGTGGCGGTCTGGGTCGGAGAGGATCGGGTTCTCGCCCATGATGAACATCCCCTTCAGGTTCCCCGCGTGCATCTCCTCAACCATCTGCGTGGACTTCAGCCCGAGCTGGTGGTCGAGAGGCACGCCCCAGGCTTTCTCGAACTTCTCCCAGTGCTCTTTGACGTTGACGTCCTGGTAGCCTGGGTAGGCCATGGGCAGCGAACCGAAGTCCGAGGACCCCTGCACGTTGTTCTGGCCGCGGAGCGGGTGGAGCCCGGCGCCCGACCGCCCGAACTGCCCGCAGGCGAGGGCCAGGTTGATGACGGCGTGGACATTGTCGACGCCGTGGGACGACTGCGAGAGCCCCATGGACCAGAAAATCGTGGCGTTCTTGGCCTTCCCGTAGGCAATGGCCGCCTTCTCAAGATCCTTGGCCGGGATGCCCGTGATTTCCTCGACCTTCTGCGGCGTGTAGTCCTTGACCGATTCCCTGACCGCTTCGAAGCCCTCCGTGCGCGATTCGATGAACGTCGGGTCGATGAGGCCCTCCCGGATCACGACGTGGAGCATTCCGTTCAGCCACGCAATGTCCGTGGAGGGCTTGGGCTGCAGGTACTGGTTCGACCAATTCGCGATTTCCACGCGCCGCGGGTCGACGACAATGAGCGTGGTGCCCTTGCGCGCGGCCTGCTTGATGCGCGTGCCGATGACGGGGTGCGAGACGGTTGTGTCCGAGCCGGTGATGAGGATTACGTCGCTGTTGCCAATCCCCGCGATGTCGCCCGTGGCCGACGCGTC
This sequence comes from Thermoplasmata archaeon, assembly GCA_041487695.1. Taxonomy (GTDB): domain Archaea; phylum Thermoplasmatota; class DTKX01; order DTKX01; family DATEUP01; genus DATEUP01. The sequence goes on from JBGPNV010000112.1 coordinate 5,177, forward strand.
CCCGAGGGCCCTGCGCAGCGCCGCCACAGACGAGGAGTGGCAAAGCCGCGTGCAGGTGTCGACGCTGTTCGTCCCGAGGCATGCGCGGACCCACTTTTGGAAGACGTAATTCTCCTCGTTCGTGCACTTGGAGGAGGAAAGCGTGCCAATCGCGCGGCCGCCCAAGGTGTCGCGGATCTTGCCAAGGCGCGTCGCGACAAGGTTGAGGGCCTCGTCCCAGGTTGCCTCGCGGAATTTTCCGTTCTCCTTGACGAGCGGGTGGGTGAGCCGGCGCTTGTCGGCGATGAACGTGTAGCCGAACTTCCCCTTCACGCAAGTCGAGATGCCGTTCGGCTCGTAATGCTCGCGCGTTTGGACCTTGATGACCTTGTTGTCCTTGGTGGCGAGGTCGAACTGGCAGCCCACACCGCAGTACACGCAAACGACGGGGATATGCTTGAACTCGGCGTCGCGTCCCTTGCCGACCGCGTCGACTTCCTGCAGCGCCTCGACGGGGCAGACGGAAACGCAGTGGCCGCAGTAGACGCAGCCGGAGTCATCGAAAGTCGAATTTTTCGGGAGGAGCACCGCGTTCTGGCCCTCGCCCTTGATCGCAAGCACGTTCTGGACCTGGACCTCGTCGCAGGCCTCGACGCAGCGCGAGCAGAGGATGCACTTGTTGTTGTCAATCTGGATGAAAGGGTTGTCCTTGTGGATGGGCTTCAGTTTCTTGAGCGTGCCGAAGCGCGGCTCCTTGATGCCAAGCTTGTAGATCACGTCCTGGAGCTCGCAGAGGCCGTCCTGCTCGCAGGCCCAGCATGTGAGGTCGTGGTTCTGGAGGTGGAGCTCCGCGTTGTAGCGCTGGGATTCCCTCACTGCGTCGGAGGTGGTCGTCACCTCCATGCCTTCGTTGACCTTCGTGTAGCAGGCGGGCGCAAGGCGCGGCCACCCTTTGACCTCGACCATGCACATGCGGCAGTTGCCAAGCGGGCTCATCTGCCGGTGGTAGCAGAGGGTGGGGACGTACGCGCCGGCCTTCTTCGTCGCATCCAGGATCGTGGAACCCGGCGGCACCTCGAGGGGCTGTCCATTCAGCGTCATCTTGGTCATTTGGCGGCCCCCAGGAGCCTATCGATCTCCGGCTTGAAAGCCTCATAGACCGCGGTGAACGAATTGCCAGCCGTCTGGCCAAGCCCGCAGATCGACGTCTGGCCCATGTCGCGTGCGAGGCGCTGGAGGTCCTCGACGGTGGCCGACTTTCGCCCGTGGGCGAGCCCCTCGACAAGGATGCGCATCGCGTGGGTCCCCTCGCGGCAGGGCGTGCACCGGCCGCAGGAGCCCGCCTCCATGAACTTGATGCCCTCGAGCGCGAGGTCGATGGCCTTCTTCGCCTTGGGGACAGCGACCATGCCGCCCGCGCCCATGAGCGCGTGACCGCGGCGCGATTCGAAGTCCAAGGGGAAGTCGAGGGCGTCGGGCAGCAGGTAGCCGCCCGTGGGCCCGCCGATTTGGACGGCCTTCAGGTCGGCCGGGTCGGCGCCGCCCATTTTCACGATGACTTCGGAAGCGTGCGCGCCCATCGCGACTTCCATCACGCCCTCTCGGGGGACGCCGAGGAGGGAAACGAGTTTCGTGCCGGGGCTTTTCTCCGTGCCGAGTTTCTTCCACCAGTCAAGCCCGCGCGCGAAGATGAGGGGGATGAGCGCGAAGGTCTCCGTGTTGTTGATGAGCGTCGGGCGCCCCCAGAGCCCGGACTGCGCGGGGAAAGGCGGGCGAAGGCGCGGGCGCGCAGGCTTGCCCTCGATGACCTCGAGGAGGGCGGATTCTTCGCCGGAGATGTAGCCGGCCGTCGAGACCTTGAGCTGGCACCTGAAGTCGAAGGAGGAGCCGAGGACCTTGCGCCCGAGAAGGCCCGCCTCTTTGAGTTCCTTGAACGCCCTCGGGTACCACTCGTGCGCGGCCGCGTAGTCGTGGTTCACGAACACGAAGCCCTCGTTCGCCCCGGCAGCAAGCGCGCCAATCATCATCCCCTCGATGACGCCGTAGGGGTTCGCCTCGAGGAGCACTTCGTCCTTGAATGTGTCCTCCTCGCCCTCTTCGCCGTTCGCCACGACGTAGCGCGGCGCGGCGCCGCCCTTCCGCGTGAATTCGGCCTTCTGGCCCATCGGGAAGCCGACGCCGCCGCGCCCGCGGAGCGCGGCCTGCTTGAGCTGGTCGAGCGTGGCCTCGGGGCCGGCATCGAGGGCGCGCACGAGTCCGTCGAACCCGCCACCTGCAAGGTAGTCGGAAAGCGAGGTCGGGTCGACAAAGCCCGCGTCGCGAAGGGTCGTGCGTGTCTGGGGCGCGAAAAACGGCCGCGTCTCGTCGATGCTCCCCCTTGTCGTGAAGACCACGATCCGGTTCGCGAGCGGCATCTTGCCCGCCTTGAGTTCTTCGGCAAACCCCTTGAGCGGCATCCCCTTGCCTTCGAAGACCCCGCGGCGCTGGTCGGCCATCTGCACTTGGATCGTGGGGTGTGCGAAGTGGGCCCCCGTGCAGCCCGACTGGCAGATGCGCACCTTCGTGTCCTTGAAGAGGCGTTCGAGGTCCCCAAGAATCTTGTCGGAGCCGAACGGGCGGCAGCAGGTCGCGTTGGCGACAAGAACATGGTGCGCCTTGGGCTGGAAGTGCTTTTCCTTGAGGGCGCGCAGCGCTGCCAGAGGGGGGGAATCCGGCCCTTCCGCCATGCGTCCCTATTCGGGTACGTTCGATTTAAACCGTTAGTCGGGGCGGCCGAAACGTTGCGCCGTGGAACGGGTGCGGATGGACGGGGTGGAAGCGGTGCGCCCCGCGAATGCCTAGGAGTCTGTCGGAGAACCACGCTCGCAAGCGTGAAACGTGACTATTTTGCTAGCGACGTAATTGCACCGCATCATGCCCAAGACCTTCCGACGGTTTGACCCCGACCAGACGCTCCTCCTCCCCGTGAACCTCCACGA
>JBGPNV010000113.1:0-8119 GCA_041487695.1 Thermoplasmata archaeon
CCTGCGGACCGAGTGCGCCGCGTGCGGTCCGCGTTTTTCCCACGCCGTCGCCTTCCCGCTTACCCGCGCGTCCTTCGGGATCGGGCCGTGGCCGCCTTGCGCGTCGTGCGAAGCAGAGGCGCAGGCCCCTGCCTCGCGGAGGTACGGCTCCGTCCGCGTCTCGTGCCTCGACTGCGGGCCGACCGCGACGCTGGTGTCACCGGCGGGGCCGCCCGCGGTGCGCGCGGCCCTTCGCCGCGCCGAGGAGCGGCTGAACGCGGGCGATGCCGTTGCGGCGCAGACCCCCTACGGGTTCGTCGCGCTCGCGCTCCCCGACCGCGTGGGCGCACTCCGCGTGGCCGTGGCAAGCGAGTATGCCCCGGTCGCTCTCCTCGTCGCCTCGGCGGCCCAAGCCTCGCGCTTTGCCGTCCTCTCGGACCGCGAGGCGCGCGCCCTCTTCGCGCCCGACGCGCCCGAGCTTTCGCTCACCCCCCTCCTGCAGCGCCTCGAATGGGCCCGAGAGCTCGCCGTGTTCGGGCGGGCCCTGCGCCTCCGGGCGCCGGACAGCCCCACGCTCCTCCTGCTTGCCAAGGCATGCGGCCCCCTGCTCATCGCGCCGGCGGGGCGCGGAGGCATCGAACTGCCTGGGGCGTTGCGGGAAGGCGGCGCGGCCCCTTCCGTCCCATGGCTCACGGACGGGGTCAAGGTCGCCGACCCCCTTGGCCCTGCGCGCGAAGTCGTGGAGGGTGGTGCCCGCGTCCTCCTCGCACACGGGCGCGGTTCACTCCCGGCCGACGTCGCCGTCGGCCACGGCGCGACCGGCCTCGCATTCGGCGGCGGCCTCGAGCTTTTCGGTGCCGCAACCTTCGGGGGGCGCGCCTACCTCACTGCGAGCGCCGGGCCCTCCGACCGCGGCTCGAGCGCCGAACGCCTCGGGCGCCTCCTTTCCCGCGCCGCGGCCCTTTCGCCGGCCGCCTTTGCCGACGAACTCGACTTCGTGGCGGTGTCCCCGGAAGAGGGGCGCGCGGTTCACTTGGCCGCGGAAGAGGCAGCCGCCGACGCGGGCTGCCCCCTCGTCCACGTCTCGCCCTGCCGGGCGCGCGCCGCCTCCCAACGGCAAACGGGGCCGCGCGCACCGAAGGCGGTCCTCGTGCTCTCGTCGGCCGAGCCCGTCGCCGGAGGCGACGCGTGGTTCGACGCCGCACAGACGGGGGGCGACCTCGTGGACGCGGTACGGGGCCGCCCGATCGGCGGCCTGTCGCCGGTCGAGGTGGTCGAGGCCCCCGGCGGCCGCGAGGACCTCCTCGCCCCCCTCGCCTCGGCATTCGACCGCGCGCGCTTGCCTTCCTCCTCCGAAAACGCCGACGACGCGCCGCTCCTCGAAGTCATGCGCTCGCGCGCGGAGACCTCGACCTCGTTCACCTTGCTGCTCGACGCCGTGGCCGCTTCGCTTGGGCTCGTCCCGCGGCGCGCGCCCGCCGGGTCGGGCGTCCGCGAGGTGGGCGCTCTGCTCGAGGACCCCGGTGTTTCGCACCGCTTCGCCTTCGCGCCGGAGATCCTCCGCAAAGGCGGCCGCGCGCGCCTCGATGCGGCCGCCCTCTTGGAGGAACTCGGGCGCCACTGGCGCGACGTCCACAAGCGCGAAGGCCGCAACCTCCCCTGGGCCCGGCGCGCCGCCCTCGGCTCCTCCTTTGGGTTCGCGCTCCTCCGCGGACTTGCCCTCGCCTCGCGCGCGGCCTGCGGCCGAGGCGCGACCGTGGCGGTTACCGGCAACGCGCTTGCCGAACCCGCCCTCCTTCGGACCCTCCTTACGCAACTTCGGCAGGCGGGCCTTCGCCCCACCATGGCCCCCGGCATCCCGCTGCTCGACGGCGCGATCCCCATCGGCCAAGCGCGGCTTGCCGGCCGCCTTGCAAACGCGGCCTAGCCAGACGTCCAATCTTGCACACTCAGCGCACCGAGCCGATTATATAGTGGATCGTCTTTCGCCGGATTCCCTTAATCGGGCGAACCGACCCTATGGGCGGTGTTGACCCCTTGAAGGCGAGGCACCTTACCGTGGCCAAAGACGAAGAGAAGAAAGACGCCCCCCCCGCCGCGGCCGACGCCAAGCCCCCCAAGGACGAGAAAGAGAAGAAGGAAAAGAAGGGGAAGGAGCGCAAGAGCCCGCAGGACAAGGCGCGCGACCGCGGGCCCGTTGACCCGAATTTCAAGTACATTGTCCGTGTGGCTGCAACCGACCTTGACGGGTGGCGCCCCGTGCAGTACGCGCTCTCCGACATCAAGGGGATCGGGGTGCGCACCGGTGCGTGGGTCGCCGATGCCGTGGGCGTCCCCCGGCAGACCCGGATCGGGAACCTGAACGACGAGCAGATCGCCAAGGTCCAGGAGACTCTCAATCAGTTTGCCGTGAACGCGCCGCCGTGGATGCTCAACCGCCAGTACGACTGGGAAACCGGCGAGGACCGCCACGTGTTTGGGCCCGACTGGCTGCTTGAGGTCCGCAACGATATCAACCGGATGAAAAAGATCCGGTCCTACAAGGGCGTGCGCCACGAGTCGGGCAAGAAGGTCCGCGGGCAGCGCTCGAAGTCGAACGGGCGCAAGGGCCTGGCGCTCGGTGTCCAGCGCGGCGCCGCCCTTGCGGCGGCCAAGGCCGCGGCCACGGAAGCCGAAGGCGGCGCGCCGAAGGCCGGCAAGATCGAGTCGAAGAAGGACGACAAAGCTGGCGCCGCGGCGCCTGCCGCGCCGCCTGCCGGCGGCAAGCCGGCCGCAGGCGGGGGCAAGCCGGCTGCGGCTGGGGGAAAGCCCGCCGCCGCGGGCAAGCCGGCCCCGGCGGGCAAGCCCGCGGAAGCGAAGAAGTGAGCGGCATTTTCTAGGAGGCTGAGACCATGGGCGACCCGAAGTTCTCCAGGCGCGAGTGGTCGCGCCCCTCGCACCCCTGGGTCGGCGAACGCATCAAAGCCGAAACGGCCCTTGTGCGCAAGTACGGCCTCAAGAACAAGGAAGAGGTCTGGAAGGCCGCCGGCAAGCTGCGCGCGTGGCGCACGCAGGCCCGCGAACTCCAGGCCCGCCTCCAGCGGCTCGAGAAGCAGGCGGCGACCGAGCGCGACCTCCTGATCGGCAAGCTCACGCGGCTCGGCATGCTCGGCGAGGGCGCGAGCCTCGACGACATCCTGGCGATGGACCTCGAGCAGATCCTCGCGCGCCGCTTCCAGTCGCAGGTCTACCTGAAGGGCCTCGCGAAGACGACGGGCCACTCGCGCCAGCTCATCGCGCACGGCCATGTGTCGGTCGCGGGCCGCAAGGTCACGGTCCCCGGGTATATCATGAAGCGCGGCGAGGAGGAGCAGATCGCCTACTACGGGCTGTCGCCCCTCACGAACGGCATCCACCCGATGCGCCCGCCGGCGGACTTCCACCCGATCCTCGAAGACGTCAAGATCGAGGAGGACGAGGGCCAAAGGCGCGGGGAATTCCGAGGCCGGCGCATCCGCGTCCACTCGCCGATACCCCCCGACCAGGCTGACGAGACGGTCGGCGCGGCGACCCCCGAGGAGAAGACCAAGGACATCGTCGAGCTTGCGCCCGATGGCGCCGTCGCGGAGGCCGAAGCCGCAGCCAAGGCGACGGCCGAGGCGGCCAAGGGTGCTCCCCCCGCGCCCGCGAAGGCGGAAGAGAAGCCCAAGAAGCCGAAGAAGGAGGGGTGAGACGCCATGGTACGCTGGGGTGTTGCGCATATTTTCGCGTCCTACAACAACATCATCATTACGATCACGGACCTCACGGGCGCCGAAACGCTCACGAAGTGCTCCGGCGGGATGGTCGTGAAGGCCGCCCGCGACGAAGCGTCCCCCTACGCCGCCATGCGCGCCGCCGAACGCGTCGCGGACATCGCGAAGACAAAGGGCATTGACGGCGTCCACGTCAAAGTCCGTGCGCCGGGCGGCAACAAGTCGACCTCGCCGGGCCCCGGCGCGCAGGCCGCGATCCGCGCGCTTGCCCGCGCGGGCATCCGCATCGGGCGCATCGAAGACGTCACGCCGATCCCGCACGACGGGACAAAGAAGAAGGGCGGGCGCCGCGGGCGGCGCATGTAAGGCACGGAGGGACCGCAGATGAAAATCGAAATCGTCAAGCTCGAAAAGACCTACGCCAAGCTGAAGCTCTCGGGGACCTCCACGGCCATCGTGAACGCGCTGCGCCGGACGCTTGTGGCCGATGTGCCGAAAATGGCCATCGAGGACGTCGAGTTCCACCTAGGCACCGTGCAGGACGAGGGCGGCAAGGAGTACGAGTCCCTCTCGCCGATGTTCGACGAGATCCTCTCGCACCGGCTCGGCCAGGTGCCCATCCCCACGGACCTCGACCTCTTCGTGCGCCGGGACAAGTGCACCTGCGGCGGGGAAGGGTGCCCAAGCTGCACGATCATGTTCGTGCTCAACAAGAAGGGGCCCTGCACGGTCTACTCGGGGGACCTCGAGCCGGTCGCCGACCCCAAGTGGCGCGTCGTGGACGACCTCATCCCGCTCGTCAAGCTCGGTGAGGGCCAGTCGCCGCTCATCTACGCGACCGCGCAGCTTGGGACAGGCAACGAGCACGCGAAGTGGACGCCGGTTGCAGGGATCGGGTTTTACAAGTTCCCGAAGGTCACTTTCGACCACGCCAAGATCGACGACCCCGCGACGCTCGCGAAGAGCTGCCCGCGGAATCTCCTCTTCGTCGAGGGCAGCAAAGTCGTGATCCCGCACCCCGAGGAGTGCCCGGCCTGCATGGCTTGCGTCGAGGCCGGCGAGGGGTCTGTCGAAGTGGACTTCGAGCCCAATGCGTTCGTGTTCTTCTTCGAAACCGACGGGTCGCTGACGGCGCTGCGCGCGCTCAAGGAAGCGCTCAAGATCCTGCGCGGGCGCTTTGCGGGGCTCGAAGCCGGCGCCGAACCCCTTTGACGCGCCCCCTCACGGGCGGTTGGCGGCCGCGAGTAGCCGGTCGATGTCCCCTTCGAAGAGCCCGACGCCGAGGGGCGCGTCCGCGCGCCAAACGGGCGTCCCGTCCTTGAACAGGATGACCGTCGGGACCACTTTCACGCCGAAGGCCTCCCAGCGCGGGTCGTCCTCGGACGACAGGTCCACAAGCGCGAAGGGGACGTGCGCCTTCCGTGCGCGCCCGTCGAAGAGCGGGAGGAAGCGGGCGCAGAACCCGCACCAGTCGGCGTGGAAGCAGACGGCGACGAGCCCCGGCTCGGACACGAGCCTCTCTCCCTCGAAGGCCGCCGGGTCCAAGGTGCGCATGGGGCAAGAAAGGTGGCGCTCGGGTCTTGAAGGTCGTCTTCCGTCGCGGGGAAGGAAAGGGAGTGCGGGAGGCAGGATTTGAACCTGCGAAGACCTACGTCACTAACCCCTCAAGCTAGCCCCTTTGACCGCTCGGGTACTCCCGCAGATGGCCGGGTGTTGTCGGGACGACCCGGGAAGTGGGCCAACCTGAGCCGCGATATAAAAGCTTAGAGACCGCCGGCCGCACGCCTCACGCGGGGCGCCTCAACGCCTCGGACTTGACCTCGCCCGAGAGGATGCGGTCTTGCGCGGCCCGCAAGCTGCGGGTGAGGAAGAGGATCGGCACGGCGGCCGCGATCCCCGCGATCCCGCCGGCTTCCGCCGCGCCGGCAAGGGAACTCGCTGTCCACGTGTTTGTGTCGACCGCGGGCAGTTGGAGGAAGGCGATCGAGAGGGCCGCGTGGAGGAGGGGGACGAAGAGGAAAATGACCGGGACGACCGCCAGGGGCCGGCGGTCTTCCGGCGGAAGGAACTCCCGCAACATCCTTGTGAAGGCGGTGGAGAACAGCATGCCGGTCACGGCCGCGCCGGCGGCCCACACGAGGGCGCCAAGCCGCAGGGAATCTTGGAGCGAGCGCAGCTGCTCGACGTTGTCCGGGGCGGCGAACGGGTTCGGCGCTGCCGGCGCGCTTGCCGCGAGGATGTAGCCCACGAGGCCCGCGCCGCCCGCGAGGAGCGCGAAGAGGATGCCCGAGGTCTGCAACTCGCGGGTCCGCCTTTCGTGGGCCGGCCCGAACTCGAGCTTGCCCTCGTTCAGCTTGGAGAGCGTGACGAGGGACAGCGCGCCGGCCAGCAGGAACATGGCCCACACAATCACGCGGGCAATCATGACGCCGTTCAGCCAACCGGCCTGCGTGTTCCCGAGCAGGGCCTGCCCGCCGAGCGCGGGCCCCATCGCGGCGGCCGCCACGCTGCCGACAAGCGCGCTCCACGCGAAGGCGGCGCCGAGCACAAAGAGGGCGAGCACCGCGGAATCGAAGGCCTGGACGGTCCGCAGTTGGCGGGGCTCGGGCGGCTTGGGCGGCGAAGGGGGCCAAGGGTAAGGGTAGTAAGGCGTGTAGTAGGGGTAGGACGGGTAACTCGGGTAGTAGGGTGGGTACCCCTGCGCGGCGGGGGGCTGCGGCCCACGGGCCGGCGGCTGTGGCGGCGGGGCGGCGGCGCCCGGATCGGGAGGGTAACCGGGCGGGGGGGCCGGCCCATACGAGCCCGGCGCTGCCGGCGCCGGCCCATAGCTGGTCGGCGGCACGGCCGGCGGCGAGGTCGCCGGCCCGAGGGGCGGCGCGCCCGGGGAAACATTGGGGTGAGCCGGGACGGTCCCAAGGTCGGGCGGTGGGGCCGGCTCCGGCGGCCGCGGGCTCCTCTTCTCCCCTTCCAAACCGCCACGCGCCCTGAGCCCTCACCGGGCCCTCGAGCTTCGATCCGGGTGGTCCCCTAATGAGAGTATCGCAGTGCCACGCCGGGAGCGAAACGGCGCCGTCACGGGAGTGCCGCGGTCGCAATTTGCCCTTCGGGCCCAATGAGCAGGAGCGTGGCCCCGTGGTACTCCTTGCTCATCCCGCGCAGGTCAAGGTAGTCCGGCGCCGAGGCGTACCCGTTCGCGTCGGCGTCCACATAACCCATGTTCATCACGGATACCTCGTCGGGGGAGCCGTGGTACACGCCCAGGTAAAGCAGAGCGGGGTTGGCGGGCACGGGCACGAGGTCGCCTTGCAGGAGCAACTGCGACCGATCGGCGGAGAGGACCGAGAAGGTGATCCCCTCGTTCCACGGCTGTCGGTCCCCGCGCAGGACCGTCACCTCAAGAGCCGTGTCGTTGAGGCAGCAGTAGCCGGGCGCCGCGCCTGTGTGGAAGCCCCGATTCGAGAGCGCGAGGACCGTGGGGTCGGCTGCGTTTGTGGGCAGGAACCCCGAGACCATCACCCAGAGGGAGGCGGCCATTCCGACGGTCGTGGCGACCATCAACGCGGAGCCGGCGACCGCGGAGACGCCGCGCCTGCGGGCGCGAAGGAAAGCAAACGGCGGACGCACGGCCATGGGGCGGACGTGGCGAATATTTAACGGTTCTGGACTGCGAGCCGAGGCGCGCCCTTAGGGAAATGCCGCCGGAAGGTCAGGCGGTCAGGCGGCGCACCTTCGACAGGACATCCGATGGGTGCCGCCCCAGCACGCGTATCATGGCTTCCTTTCCCGGGCCGCCGCGGTCGACGATGAGGTCGGGGAGCCGCGGCGCGCTGCGCAGGGCCTCAGCCGTCCCCCAGCTCATCGTGGAGACCTTGCGCCCCTTCGGCTTCGGCTCGTCGGCGCGGTCGAAGGTGGCCACATGCAGCCGCCTGCGCGCCGCGCGCGCGACCCTGCGCTCGTCGTAGCGGAGGTTGCAGGCCGCGCGGACCGAAGGGGCCTCGCGCGCGCACGCCAGGAGGATTCGCGCCACGTGGCGGGAGGCGCCAAACCGGATGGGGCCGGCAACGACCGCTCGCCCGCCGGACACCACGATGCGCCCGTCCACCGCGCATACGTCCTCGGGGCGGCGAGCACGTTCGAGGGCGAACCCGAAGTTCACGCCGACCTCCGGCACCGACGCCGGCGAAAGGAGCGCCTCGAGTTCGAGGACGGCCTCGGCAAGCTCCCACGCGACCTTCGCGCGTGAGGGCGGCAGGCCGTCCTCGACGAGGAAGCGGCGCGGCGGCGTGCTGAGGAACTGCGGGCCTTTCCCAAGGCGTTCGCCGCCCCGCAACATGTCTTGGAGCACGCCGTGAGCCAGGCGGAAGGCGCGCTCCTGGGTCACGCCGCGGGCGGCGAATCCCGCAAGC
>JBGPNV010000114.1:0-8077 GCA_041487695.1 Thermoplasmata archaeon
CCGGCAAAGGTGAGGTCCACGCGCTCGCTGCGCTCGACGGGCTGGCAGAGCCCCGCGATGAGTGAGAGCGCGCGTTCGAAGGTCACAAGGTCTGTGAGCGGTCGCATCGTCGGTTCGCCAGCCATCGCCTTACCTCCTCGCTTCCCAAATCATGTGGGAAAGTTCCGGCAGGATAAGCTTGGCCATGGCCGTCCGCGCGGCGCCCTTGGACCCGGGGATCGCGACAATCCACTTGCCCGCCACGGTGCCGGCCACCGACCGCGACAGGAAGGCGGCGTTGCCGATCTCGTCGCGCGAGACCGCGCGGAAGGTGTCGCCCCAGCCGTCCGCGCGCTTCTCGATGAGGGCCGCGAGCGCTTCGACGGTCACATCCCTACGCCCCATCCCGGTGCCCCCGCTCGTGACGACGATGTCGACCGCAGGGACTTTGAGCGCCCGCCGCACGGCCGCCTCGATCTGCCCCATGTCGTCTTTCACGATCGCGCGGAGAAGGACGCGGTGCCCCGCCCCCTCGAAGGCGGCCTGAATCGTGTCGCCCGACTCGTCCGTCTCACGCGTGCGCGTGGACGACACCGTGATGACGGCTGCGCCGAGGCGCGGGACCGCGTCGTGGGCCTGCCCCCGGTGGTGCGCCGGACCGCCGACCGGCCTGCCTTTTCCCTTCGCGCGGCGCGCCGCCACTTCAGGCACCCCCCTTTTCCTTCGACACCACGCGGATCGCTTCGATCGCCGTCGACGGGTACTGGCCATCCGCGTCCTTCTCCAGGTACTTTGTCATGTCCCAGGCGGTGAGCAGCGCGGCGGCTGCGCCGACGAGGGCTTCCATCTCGACGCCGGTCTTCCAGTGCGCCGAAACCCGCACTTCGACCTCGAGGCTCGATGCGCCCGCCCGCACCTTCACGTCGATCCCCTCGAGGGGGATCGGGTGGCAGAGCGGCAGGATCTCCGGCGTGCGTTTCACCGCTTGCACGGCCGCAACGCGCGAGACCTCGAGGACGTCGCCTTTCTTGATCCGACCCGCCCGCACGGCTGCAAGCGTCGTCCGCTTCAACTTGAGCCGGCCCCGTGCCGTCGCGACCCGGCGGACCGCGGGCTTGCCACCCACGTCGATCATCCCGGCTACCTCCGCGGGTGCCTTTGCCGTGCAACCACCTCTTTCGGGCGCATTTCGCCCACAACCCAGGTCTCCTTGCCGCCCCGGTAGATTTCCTTCTTCCAAATGGGAACCGTCTGCTTCATCTCGCCGACCGCGAACCGCGCCGCGGCAATCGCCTCTTCGCGGTGGGGCGCCACGACGACGCAGAGGACGACATTCTCGCCGACCTCGAGCGTGCCTGTCCGGTGGTGGAGCAGCAGGTCCTTGACCTTGAACTTCGCGAGGGCCGCACGCCGGACCTCCGCGAGCTTGGCTAGGGCCATCGGCTCGAACGCTTCGTACGCGAGGCGCACGACGCGGCCGGCGCCGCCCCCGTGGGGCGACGAACGCACCGTGCCGAGGTAGACGACCGTCGCGCCGCAGTCGGGGCGGCGCAGCGCGCGGGCCGCGCTCGCGATGTTGAAGTCGCGCCGCTGGAGGCGGATGCGGGGAAAGGGGGTGGCCCTTTTTCGGGGACCCATGGGCTCCCAACCACCGCGCGCGGCGTGCAAATACCTTTCCGCCGGGCGGACGGCGAGAAGTGCGGCGTCTAACGAAGCGCTCCATGCCTAAACAATCAGATCGAAACCTTCAAAGGCACCCTACGGATGACCGGTCAGGGAGCGAAAGGCACTATGCTTGACGACCTCGACCGCCAGATCCTGCGGCTCCTTTCCAAGAACGCGCGGTTCTCCTTCCGCGAGCTTGCCGTGAAGCTCGGCGTGTCGACTTCGACCGTGTCGGCGCGCGTCAAGCGCCTCGAGGAGGGCCACCTCGTCCGCGGGTACTTGCCCGACATCGACCCGCGCGCCGTCGGCCTCGAACTCACGGCGATCATCGGGCTGCGCATCGCCCACGGGAAGCTGCTCGATGTCCAGCGGGCGGTGGCCCGCGACGAGCGCGTGTTCGCCGTCTACGACACGACGGGCGATTGGGATTCGTTCCTTGTCGCGCGCTTCAAGAACGTCCGCGACCTCGACAACTTCGTGAAGCGGGTCCTCGCGCTGCCCGATGTCGAGAGGACCAACACGAGCGTCGTCCTCAACACGGTGAAAGAAGAGCTCCGAGTCACCGTCTAGGGGTGGAAGGGTGGCGGGCGAGGGCGACGCCGCCGAACGCGAGAGACTCGCTATCGAGCGGATGTACCTCAACGCGCCCGACGCCTACGGACGATCGGGGTTCCACGGCGACGCGAACCGTTGGGAGGCGCTGCGCAGGCCCGTTGTCGGGGCCGTCGACCGCGACGGGAGCTTCGTCGACCTCGGCTGCGCGAACGGACTGCTGCTCGAATCCGCCCTCGCATGGGCCGCAGAGGCCGGGCACCGGATCGCGCCCTTTGGCCTCGACCACTCGGCGCCGCTCGCCGAGCTTGCGCGCGCGCGGCTCAAGGGCAAGGGCGGTGAGGTCTTCGTCGGCGACGCGATGGGCTGGGAGCCGCCGCGCCGATTCGACTTTGTCCGCACGGAGATCGTGTACGTCCCCGGCGCCTCGCGCCGCGAATTCGTCGAGCGGCTGATGGCCCGCTTTCTCGCCCCCGGCGGCCGTCTCATCGTGGCCTCGTATGGCACCCGAGGGGGGATTCCGCCTGCAGAGGCGGTCGGCGCCCTCCTTCGCTCCTGGGGGCTTGACGTCCTCGGCGAGGCCGAGGGGGTAGACACCTGGAGCGGCAAGACACTCACCCGGGTTGCGTGGGTCGGCGCGCCGAAAGCGGCCTTGAAAGACAAGGCCTAGACGAGCCGAGCGTGCAGGGCAACAGCCTCGCGCAGCGTGCGGATGTTCTCGCTTAGCGCCCTCTCGTTGTACACGGCGTTTCCCGCCACAAGGATATCGGCCCCGGCCTTCGCCGCAAGCGGCGCGGTCTCCACGTTGATCCCGCCGTCCGCTTCGATCTCGAAGGAGAGGCCGCGCGCCGCGCGCATCGAGGCCGCCGCCTCAAACTTCGGGAGCACGGACTTGATGAACTTCTGCCCGCCGAAGCCTGGGTTCACGGTCATAAGCAGGAGCACCTCGATGTCGGGCGCGATCACCTCGGCCTGCCCCAGCGGCGAGTGCGGGTTGAGCGCCACGCCCGCCCTCGCGCCGAGCTCGTGGACGAGCCCGACCGTCCGGTGCAGATGAGGGCACGCCTCCGCGTGGACCGTGATGTGGTCCGCGCCCGCCTTCACAAATTCCCCGATGTACTTGTCCGGGTTCAGGATCATGAGGTGGCAGTCGAACGGCAGCTTCGTGTGCGAGCGCAGGGCCTCGACCATCCGCGGCCCCACCGTGAGGTTCGGGACGAAGTGGCCATCCATGATGTCGATGTGGATGAGGTCCGCGCCCCCCTTCTCGGCCGCCTCGACGGCGGCGCCCAGGGCGGCGAAGTCCGCCGAGAGGATCGACGGGGCGATCTTGACAGTCCTCGGCACCGGCCTTCGCTCCGGCGTACCAAACGCCCCACGGGAATATAGACGAGCGGGCCGATGGCGCTCACGATGCCCAGGGTGCGGCACGAGTGGCGCCGCGCGCTGCCCATCGGCGCGCCTCCCAAGCCGTCGGGCGCCTGCTTGGGGCTGAAGCTCCGCCCACCGTCCCCGACGGACACGCAGGCCCTCGGGGCGCTGCTCCTCGACGCGTACCGCGGCACGATCGACTACGAAGGCGAGGACCTGGAGGCCTCGGTCGCCGTCGCTCGGGACTTCTTCTCCGGCGGCTCCAACGCGCCCGACCTCTCAAGCTCGGTTGTCGCCTTGCGCGGGAGCGAGCCTGCGGCCGTGTGCCTCGTCGCCTGGTGGCAGGCCCGCGCCTGCCCCTTCGTCTCGTATATCGCGACCCGCCCCGAGGACAAGGGCCATGGCCTGGGGCGCTTCCTCCTTCACGAGTCGCTCCGCCGCCTTTCGCGCGGTAGGCACGCAGAAGTCCTCGCGGTAATAACCCGGGGCAACACGGCCTCGGAGGCGCTCTTCCGCACCCTCGGTTTCGAAGACGTCGGCCCCATCGAACCGCCCCCGGACGAGGGGCCTACAGCGTGACCTCGGTGTTCACGAGCAGGGCGCGCACCGTGCCGTCGTCCTTCGATTCCCGCACGACTCGAAGGAGCGCCACGCGCGAGTCGCTCTCCGCAATGAATGCCATCCACGAAAGGAGTTCGCGGTCCTCGGGCTTCACGCGCTTCTTCGCGCCTTGCTTTAGCAGCAGCTTGTTGGCGAAGTCCGCCATATCGAAGTTCGAGACCCGCGCGGTGCGCGACTGGCTCCCCACGAAGTCATTCCAGTGCTTGTCGAGCTCCTGCGCCAGCGCGCTGAGGAACATGGATTCCTTCACCGGGATCTCGCCCTTCTTGTAGACCTCGACGTCCGTGCCCCGCGGGAACTGGTTCGGGTGCTCCGAGAACCCGTAGTACGCGCGCGCGGCCTTGCGCGCCACATCGAGCTTGGCCATCCCTATCCCCAAGCGGCCAACCAAAGTCGGGGCGATAAAAGTTCGCGTGCGGGAAAAGGAGGGCTCGAAGCGGGCCCGACAACCCCCGCCCCTCGCCCTCGGCAGGCGACTCGTCGCCCCGGATCTTCTCGGCGTCCCAATCGAACCGATCCGATCCGCAGAACCGCTAATGGAGGAAGAACCGCGGGTTCTCTGGGGCCCCGACGCAAGGCATGGTTCGACTCGGTCACTTACTCGTGCGACTCGTCCTTCTCCAAGTCCTGAATCCCTCGCCACAATATTATTGTGAAAACCCCTACCAAGCCATAGGCAATCAGGGGCAGCGGCTTCAAGAACATTGAAGGGCTCGCCAAAAACAACAGCGACGACCCCACTTGGAGAACAAGGTACACAACGCCTCGCGCGCGCAGGGCTTGGCGGACGGTGATCTGGGACATTTTTCCAGCACCCCTTTGCCCAGGTCAAAGGCATGAGCGCTCCGCTTCGAAAAACCCCCGGTGCCGAGGCCCCTGGGCGCCCAGAGTGTCCTTCCGGACTTCGAACGTAGGCCCACTGCCACGCCCCGAGCGTAGACCGTCGCTTTCCCAAATCGCAACTAGGCCGGGGGCCCCTCCCCAACAAGGCGCGGGACTTCTTGCGAGAAAGCTTTTGTCGTCGCGACCGCATCGGCGAGAAGTGGGCTCGTCGGCGCGCCTTCTATTGTTCGCTCCGGGGGTGTCAAGCCTCCCGACCGGCATCTGGATCTTGATAGGCTGTTCCCTCGGCGGCGGGAGATTCTCGGAACGGGTTGGGACGCCGGCCTGCGCCGGCGCCGGGGCCCAGGTTCTCGGAGCCACCCTCATCCTGGCGGGTGCGACGGCCACCTTTTGGGCGGCGGGCGCCATGAATCGTGCGGCCAAAGTTGAGAAGGACCGAAATGGCCCCTAAACTTAGAACGCCTCGTAGTTCCAGTTCGCATCGAAGAACGCCGCGGCCTCTGGCCCCTGCGCGTCGGCAAGCGAAAGCGAGACGACGAGCCTAAGCCCATTGTCGAACTGGAGCGTCAGTTCGTGGCCGGCCTCGACGGCCACCCGCTCGACCCGCGCGGCCATGCAGCGCAGGAGCGCCTCGCGCCACCGCGGGTGCTCGGGCATGACCTCGGCGCCGTCGACCCAAACGCTTGCCCTTGAGAGGATCTCGAGGCGCCCCGCGCCAAACTCGAAGAGCAGGCCCCCCGAGCGCGCGCCCTCGATGACCTCGACGCCCGTGACCGGCTGGCCCTCGACCGCGAGCAACCGCCTGACCTCCGCCGGGGGCTCAAGGCCACCTCCCACGACACGCGCGGCCATGGTTCAGACCTCCGAAGGGCCCTGCGTGCGCCGCCTGCCCATGAGGAGGACGCCGAGGATTGTGAGGCTCACCGGCACGGCGATCTCGCCAAATTCGGGGATCGCGTGGGGGGGCGGCAGGACCGGCTCGTCGCCGCCTTCCATCCCCGAGGGGCCCTTGGGCAGTGCCTGCGCGCGGGTGCCCATCTCGTTTGAGATGACATAGGGCGTCGAGAGGTCGTCGCGCGCGCCCTGCCAGTTCGTCGCGTAGGCCGTGACGGTCACATTGCGCGCGGTCAAGTTCAGGGGTGGCAGCGGGGCGCCGATCTCGAGGGTGGAGGCGCCGAAGCCCACCGTCGGGGCCTGGGAGAGGAGCGTCCAGGCCGGCGAGGGCAGCGTGTCCCAGCGGAACAGGCGCGCGCCGTCCGGCAGCGCGTGCCCGTTCTTCCCGTCGACCCGGACCGCGAAGTCGTAGCCGTGGCCTCCCGTGAAGAGGCCCGTTAGCGAGTCGTTGTCGCCGTCGACCATCAGCCAGAGGTAGTCCGCGCCGGTGTTCGGCGGCGGGAACGCGGGCGGGCCGCCGCCACCGCCGCCAGGCGTCGACGGCAGGACGCTCGACGAAGGGAGCTTGATCGGGATGACGGCGCCTAAAAGAGGCGTCGCGACGAAGGAAACGAGGAAGGAGGCCTGCGTCGCCGTCGCATTGCCTTTGAGCGAGGTGATGTCGATGTGCCCGTCCGTGACATCGGCCGGGGGGTCAAGGGCCTGCGATGTCGAGGCCCATTCGAGGGGGTTGCCGTCAACGGTCTTCGCGCTCGGCGCGGCGCCAAGGTACGCGACGGGATTTCGGCCAGCGAGCACGGGCGCTTCGCGCAAGGTGACCACGGCGCCCTGGCCCACGACGAAGTCGGAGGGCGCGGACACGGAAAGCCCGAGCGAGGTCCCGTTCGCGGCGTTGGTCGGGGCGTGCTCGACCACGACGAGGAGCGACGCCTGCGCCCCGGCGGCAAGGACAAGCGGCTGGGGGAGCGTGAGGACCGTGGGGGCGCCCGCCGGCACCGCAGTTGCGGCCCCGAGGAGCGCCGTGTCCGGCCCATCGACGACCATGTTCTCGTTGAGGTCGCGGTAGAGCGTGACGGTCGCCGCGTCGGCTGGCGCGGTGGGGGCGTAGGACGCCGAAACGCGGACGGACGCGAGCCGCACCTCTTGGGCCGAGGGGTTGGCTACCGAAAGCCCGAGGAACGCGGCGTTGCCGGCCGTGCCAGGCACGACGACGCCGGGCGCGATCGGCGTGGCGGTCACCGACACCGACGGGGCCCCGAGCGTGGCCGGGGCCGGCCCGCTGTCGAGTCGCTCGACCGTGCCGTCGAGCCCGCGCATCTCGACGAGGGCGCGGGCGTTTGCAAGCGACGCGCCACCCGAGGGGGCAAGGCCCGTGAGCGTGCCTTCGATCCGCGTGTCTTTGACAGCGACCTCGAGGCCGGCCGCGGCTTCGAACCCCGCGAAGTCGAAGGCCGGCCGGCTCGTCCACGCGCGCGTGACCTTGCTAAGGACGCTGCCGGCCGCGCCGTACACCTCGACGAGCCGGTCGACGCCAAGCCCCGCATAGGCGTAGCCGGTGGTCGATGTCCCGTCGAGGTCGATGAGCAGGAGGAAGTCGTCCGCGCGCGCGGGGAATGCCCCCGTGCCCGCAGGCCTCGTGAAGAGGTTCGCGGTCGTTTGGGCCTCGAACCACAGGCGGCCGTTGTCCACGCGGATCGCGTATTCGCGCAGGTCAAGGGCGCCGGGCAGCGAGGCGTCCTGGGCATCGCTGAAAAAGACGGCGCCCGTGTTGCTCCAGTCGGAAAGGTCGCCGTCTACCGTCGGGCCGCGAGGGGCGGCGCCAAACGGCGTGATGATGACGAGAGCGAATACCACGACCACCGCGACCACGAGCGAGACGAGCGTTTGGCGCCGGTTTTGCGCCCGCAGGAGCGGCGGCAGATTGCGCCCACCGTTGACACGGCCCCCGTTGACCCGGCCTCCGTTGACCCGGCCACCATTCACGCGGCCCCCGTTGACCCGGCCTCCGTTGACCCGGCCGCCGTTCACACGGCCGCCGTTGACCTGACCTCCATTGACCCGGCCTCCGTTGACCCGCCCTCCATAGACCCGCCCACCGTTGGACCGGCCTCGCGTGATCACCGCCTGGTCCGCCCGCAGTAGATCGGGCGAG
>JBGPNV010000115.1:0-8051 GCA_041487695.1 Thermoplasmata archaeon
CACCCAGGATGCCGACGCGCCCTCCACGCCGACGATGGACCCCGAACCCTCCTTCACCGCCGGCACCTCGAATACCGTCTCCTGGGGCGCCTCCAGCGACGCGGGAGTGGGGGGAGTCCAATACCAACTCCAGTTCTCCACAAGCTCCACCTTCGCAAGCGGCGTCGTGAGCTCGCCTTGGCAGTCCGGCCTTTCCTATGTCGCCACGCCCCTCGCCGGCGCAACCCAGTACTTTTACCGCGTGAGCGCCCGTGACGCCTTCGCTCAACAGAGCACGTTTTCCCCCATCGTATCGTCCACCCAGGACACCTTGCCCCCCAGCACGCCCGTCCTTACCGCCGAGCCCAGCTTCACCAACGGGACATCGAACAGCCTCGCCTGGTCGGCCTCGGTCGACTCCGGCGTGGCCGGCGTCGAGTACGGGATCCAGCAGTCCCGCTCGTCCCTTTTCGCCACCCTCGAAGACGAGAGCGGATGGATCTCCCTCACCTCCTTCACCTTCACAAAGCTCGACGACGGGGTCACCTACTACTACCGGGTCAAGGCCCGCGACGCGCTCGGCCAGGAGACCGTGTACTCCGCGACCACTTCGTCAACCCAGGACAACCTGCCGCCCAGCGATCCTGTTATCGCCCCGGAGCCCGCCTACACGGCGGGGACCTCCAACACAATCAACTGGGGCGCCGCCGTCGACACGGGTGTCGGGGGAATCCAGTACTTCGCGGAGGCGTCTACCTCCTCGACGTTCTCCTCGGTCACCGCGACGGTCGGCTGGACGGGATTCACCTTCGCGACCTTCTCGCCCCTCACGGATGGCACAACCTACTACTACCGCGTGCGCGCCCGTGACGCCTTCGGTCGCGAGTCGGGCTCGTCGGCCGTCACGGCGTCAACGCAGGACAACTCGCCGCCCACCGCTCCTGTGATTGACGCAGAGCCCGCCTTCACACGAGGCCTTACGAACACGGTCTCGTGGCCGGCCTCGACGGACGCGGGCTCGGGGAATGTGCAGTATTGGATTCAATACTCGCCCTCGCCAACCTTCGCCTTCGGGGTGGTGACCGTTGGCCCACAGGTCCCCCTCTTCTATGCGGCGAGCCCGCTTGCCGACGGCACGACCTACTATTACCGCGTGATCGCGCAGGACGCGCTCGGCTTCTTCAGCGCCTGGTCCTTCATCGCATCGTCGACGCAAGACAACGCGGCGCCCGCCGTGCCGGTCTTTGCCGCCGAACCCTCCTTCACGAACGGGACGCAGAATACCCTCTCATGGGGCGCGGCGGCCGATGCGACTTCGGGTGGCGTTCAGTACTGGGTCGAATCCTCGCGGGGCGCGGCTTTCACGACTATCGAGGACTCGAGCGGCTGGGTGTCGGGCCTCGCTTTCACGTTCACGAAGCTCGACGACGCGGTTACCTACTTCTACCGCGTCAAGGCGCGCGACGCCGTCGCGATCGAGTCGGCCTTCTCGAGCACGGCCTCGTCCACGCAGGACAACGCCGCGCCCACGGTTCCCCTCATGAACCCCGAGCCCTCCTGGACCCAGGGCGCGTCGAATACCGTCTCCTGGGGGGCCTCGTCCGACGCGGGTGTGGGCAGCATTAGCTACCTTGCCGAGCGGTCGGCTTCACCGGTCTTCGCCACCATCGACGCGACGGTTGGCTGGGGCGCCGGCACGAGCGCCACCTTTGCGGGCCTGGCCGACGGCAGCGTGCACTACTACCGCGTGAAAGCGCGCGATTCGTTCATGCGCGAGACGGCCTACTCGACGCTTGTTTCGTCGGGGCAGGATAGCGGGCCGCCCTCGGTGCCCACGATGGTCGCCGAGCCGGCCTTTACCGCGGGGACGGACAACACGGTCTCCTGGAGCGTTTCGACGGACACGGGCATCGGCGGCATCGAGTACCAGGCCCAGCTGGCCACGAACGCCGCCTTCACGGCAGGCGTCGTCACCACCGCGTTCCAGCCCGGCACCTCATTCACCTTCGCGGGCCTCACGAACAGCCAAACATTCTTCTTCCGCGCAAGGGCCCGCGACGGCTTCAACCAAAACTCCGGTTTCTCCGCGTCGGCGTCAAGCGTCCAGGACGGCGCCGCGCCGCCCGCACCCGCCATGGTCGCCGAGCCCGCGTTTACGCAAGGCACCTCGAATGCCCTGGCCTGGGGCGCGGTCGTCGATGGCGGCGCGGGGGGCGTGCAGTATTGGCTCGAATCCTCGCGCCAGGCCGCCTTCACCGTCATCGAAGACTCAAGTGGATGGATCGCGGCCACAGCCTTCACGTTTACCCGTCTCGATGACGGCGTCGGCTACTTCTACCATGTAAAGTCGCGGGACGCCTTTCTCCAGGAGTCGGCGTTTTCGGCGAGCGTTAGCTCGGTGCAGGACTCAACGGCGCCGCCGGTGCCCGTGATGTCCGCCATGTCCGCAATCTCTTCCGGCACGTTCCAGGTCCCGATCTGGAGCGCCGTGGCCGACGCCGGCGTGGGCGGCGTGCAGTATTTCGCGGAGTACTCGACCACGGCCACGTTCGCTGTCGTCGTGGCCAATTCGAGTTGGACGGGCAACCTATTTTGGATCGTGGGCGGCCTTTCAGACGGCGCCACCTATTACTACCACGTAAAGGCGCGCGACTCACTCCTCCAGGAGAGCGCCTCTTCCTCCGCGGTCTTCTCGCGCCAGGACAACGCGGCACCTTCCGCGCCCTCCATGGTTGCCGAGCCCTCCTTCACGGCGGGGACCTCGGACACCGTGAGCTGGTCAACCTCCGTCGACGCCGGGATCGGGGGCGTCGTCTACGACCTCCAGGTGGCCACGAACCCCTCTTTTACCGGCGCCTCGACGGTCTCGGGGCTCACCACGACTTCTTTCACGGCCTCCGGTCTCTCGGGCGGCACGACGTACTACTACCGCGTCCGCGCGCGCGACGCCTTCGGCTTCACGACCGCTTTCTCGGGCGCCACGAGTTCGGCGCAAGACAACGCCGCGCCGCCCACGCCCGCGATGGGTGGCGAGCCGCTCTTTACTCAAGGGACGTCGAACGCCGTGAATTGGTCGGCCGTGGTCGACTCCGGCGTCGGAGGCGTGAGCTACGATGTCCAGGCCTCGCGGTCTCCGTCTTTTGCGACGATCGACGGCGAAAGCGGGTGGACGGCAGCGACATCCTTCACGTTCACGAGGCTCGAGGACGGTGTCACGTATTCCTACCGCGTCGTGGCGCAAGATGCCTTTGGCTTTGCAAGCGCGTTCTCGACCGCCGTCTCCTCGACGCAGGACAGCTCGGCACCCTCGGTTCCCGTCTTGAGCCCCGAACCCGGCTTCACCTCAGGGACCTCGAACACGCTTTCCTGGGCCAACGGGAGCGATGCGGGCGTGGGCGGCGTGACGCACGACCTTATGTACGCGAACAACCCGAGCTTCTCGGGCGGCGTGTTGGTAAGCGGCGCGTCGTCGCCAAGGACCGTGTCCGGGCTCTCCGACGGCGTGACGTACTTCTTCCGCGTCCGCGCGCTCGATGCCTTCGGCCAGGCCTCAGCGTGGTCGACCGTCGAGTATTCGACGCAGGATGCCTCGGGGCCCACGGCGCCCTCGGTCACGCCCGAGCCCTCGTTCAGCGCGGGGCTTTCCAACACACTCTATTGGAGCGCGTCGGCCGACTCGGGCGTGGGGGGCCTGCAGTACTGGGCCGAGTACGCGGCAAGCGCGGCCTTCAGCGCGGTTCTTGGCAACTCCGGGTGGGGCACGCAGACCTCGGCGACGTTCTTGGGGCTCTCCGACGGGACGCGTTACTACTACCGGGTAAAGGCGCGCGACGCCTTCCTTCAGGAGTCGGCGTACTCGGCGTCAGAAAACTCGCAGCAGGACAACGCGCCGCCCAGCGCGCCGGGTACGAGCGCGCCCGCCGCCTTCTCGCAGGGCTCGGTCTTCACGTTCAGCTGGTCGGCGGCCTCCGACGCCGGCGTGGGCGGCATCGAGTACGAGGCGCAACTTGGCAGTTCGTCGACCTTCGCCCCGCTCCTCGGCTCGAGCGGGTGGGCCTCGTCGACCTCTTTCACGTTCACGGGGCTCTCCGACGGGACGACTTTCTACTTCCGCGTGCGCGCGAGGGACGCGTTCGGGAACACGGGGGTGTTCTCGACGGTTCGCTCGACAACCATGGACGCCTCGCCGCCCTCCGTGCCGCTACTCTTCGCGGAGCCGCCCTTCACGCAAGGCAGCTCGAATACCTTCTCGTGGGCGAGTTCCAGCGACGCTGGCGTGGGGGGGATTCAGTACCAGATCCAGTACTCGCTTACGCCCACCTTTGTCCCTGCTCTCACCGTGACGAGCGCCTGGGGCGCGACGAGCCCCTACACGGCAAGCGGTCTTTTGGATGGTGTCACCTACTACTTCCGGGTCCACGCCCGCGACTCGTTCCTGCTCACGTCGCAGTTTTCAACCGCCGAACAGTCGACGCAGGACGCCTCGGCGCCGAGCGTGCCGGTCACCGCGGGGCTCCCGCCTGTCGTCGACGGGGCGATGACGCCGTACGCCTGGGGGCCTTCGACAGACGCGGGCGTGGGGGGTGTCCAGTACATGGTCGAGGTGGCCACGGACCCCTTCTTCGTGACCATCGTCCAACGGTCGCCATGGATCAACGGGACCTTCATTGGTTTGGGGCCGCTCAACGACGCGACGGTGTACTACTACCATGTACGCTCGCGCGACGCCTTCGGGTACATGTCGGCGTTTTCGACGACCGACGCGGCCCTTACGGACTTCCGGCCGCCGCCCGTGCCCGCGATCGACCCGCTGCCGCCGTTTTCGAAGGGCCTTAGTGCGGTCGTCACCTGGCGCGCGGTTACAGACGCCGGCGTGGGGGGCGTGCAGTACCAGGTTCGTGCCTTTGCTTCGACGGACACCTCGAGGCCCTTCGCCGAATCCCCGTGGACCGCCGACATCCAACAGACCGTGGGTGGCCTGCCGGAAGGCGCGCTCGTGTATTTTGCCGTCCACGCGCGCGACGCGTTGGGGCACACGAGCGGGCTCTCGGCGCTCGTCTCAACCCGGCCCGACAACTCCGCGCCGCCGGCCCCGGCGCTTGGCGCGCTGCCCTCCTTCACAACCGGCCTCACGCTGCAGGCGGGCTGGTCGAACGTCACGGACGCGGGGGTGGGCGGCGTGGTTTTCCGGGCCCAAATCTCCGCGGACCCCGCCTTCCTGGCGGGCGTGTTCGATTCGGGGTGGGTCGGGGCGCTCTCCTTTACAAGCCCGACGCTCACCGACGGCTCGCTCTACTTCGTGCGCGTGCGCGCGAGGGACGCGTTCCAGTTCGAGTCGGCCTGGTCGGCGCTCGAGCGCAGCCAGATGGACAACAGCCCGCCGGGCGTGCCCGTGGCCTTACCGCTGGCCGCGTACACGGAGGGCCAGAATGTCTCGCTCGTCTGGAGCGCCGCGCAGGACGCGGGGGTGGGCGGCGTGGCCTACAGCGCGCAGGTCTCGACCGCCGCAGGTTTCAGCGTCCTTACCGCCGAGAGTGGGTGGACCTCGGCGCAAGGCTGGACCTTTGGCGCTCTGGGGGACGGAGTCCGGTATTATTTCCGTGTCGTGGCGCGCGACGCGTTCTTGCACAACTCGAGCGCCTCGGCCAGCGTCACAACAACAATGGACGCCTCCGGTCCGGCGGCGCCCGACCTCCTCGTGCTCTCGGCGTACACGGCGGGACTCCAGCTTGCGGTCCGGTGGAACACCGTCGTGGACCTCGGGGTCGGGGGTATCGAGTACCGCGTGGAATCCTCGACGAACGCGACGTTCGCGGCGGGGGCGGTCTCAAGTGGATGGATCACCGCGCAGGCCTTCACTTTCGCGGGCCTTGGCGACGGCGAGCGGGTCTTCGTGCGCGTGCAGGCGCGGGACGCCTTCGGGCACCTGTCGGCTTTCGGCGAGGTGCGCAACTCAACGATGGACGACTCCCTGCCGACCCTTTCGATCGACCAGGCGGCCGTGACGACGAACGCGAACACGGTCGACCTTACGGGCGTGGCGAAGGACGCCGTCTCGGGCGTGCTCGATGTCCTCTACTCCGCCGACCTTGGGGGGACCTGGCTTACCGCTTCGGGGCGCTCGAACTGGACCGCCGTGGTGCCCGGGCTCACCGAGGGGGACACGTGGGTCCTTGTGAAGGCGCGCGACCTCGTGGGCCTTGAATCGGCCTCCGCCCGGGTTCTCGTCACCGTCGACGAGACGGCGCCGATCGTCGCCTTCCAGTCGCCCACAAACGGCAGCGTGCTCACAGGGCTTGTCGGCGTCTATGGGGTGATCGCGGACCCGAACTTCGCCTCGTTCCGGCTTCAGGAGCGCCGGCAGGGGACGGTGAACTTCACGGACCTGGTAGCCAACGGGACGGTCGCGCGGGGCGACAATTTCCTGGGGCTCTGGGACACGCGCCTTATGGGGAACGGCCTCTATGAGATGCGCCTGACGGCGCGGGACACGCTCGACCAGGTCACGCAGCGCACGATTGTCGTGCGCCTGCTCAACTCGGATCTCGCCGTTTCCTACAGCGACCTTGCGGTATCCGACCGCTCGCCGGTGCAGGGCGATGTAGTGAACGTGACGGCCGTGGTCACGAATTTCGGGACGGCGCCGGCCGAGGAGGTGACGGTGCGCGTCAAGGACAACGGGAACGTGATCTTCGAACGCGCGGGTGTCACGGTGGGCGCGCACGCATCCTACAGCGTGGACATCCCCTACAACCTCACGGAGGCCGGCGCGCACGCCTTCACGCTTGAAGCCTCCTACCCGGAGGGCGCGCTGGACACGGGGTTGCAGACCTCGACGGTGGTCGTGGCAAGCGAGAGGCCGGCGCCCGTGCCCGAGCCCTTCCTCCTCGGGGCGGCGGGGCTCCTCGGCCTCACTTCGCTCCTCCTCATCGTCGCGATTGGTGCGTGGGCCGTCGTCTCGATCCAGCGGCTGAAGCGTTTCGGGGGCGGGGCGCCCAGCTTTGCGGGGCAGGTCCCCGAAGAGGGCGTCGACGTCGAATGGGAATCCGAGGAGTTCCTCTAAGGCGACGGCCCCCTCCAACCACTTGGCGGGGGCGCACCCGCAAAGGCTTAACTGGCGCCCGTGGGTTGGCATTTCAGGCGTCCGGGGCGGCCCGTTTTGGGCCCGGCCGATGGGATCCGTTTGGAGGGGGAGGAACCGTGAAAAGCGCGCGGCGGCTCCTTTTCAGCCTGTCCCTCCTCGTCGGGGGCGCGGCCCTCGTCCTCGCGGTCGCGACGGGAGCCCAAGCGACTCTTGTCCCTCCGCCTACGGGGGATTGGACGATTGATGCCGGTGAGTCGGCGACGCTCTCGGGCGGCACGACCGCGGTGGTCGGGAACATCACGGTAAACGGCGCGCTCGCGGTAACCGGCGGCGCCCTCGAGCTCCAGTCGCCCGCTGCGGGCGTGGTCCCGCGCCTCTTTGTGGGCGGCCAGGGCGTGTTTTCGGCCGACAATGCGACGGTGCGCGCGGGGCCCGGCGGCGCCGCGCGGTTCGTGTGGGACGCCGCTCCAGGCGCGCGACTTACCGCGCGGTCGACCACAATCCTGCGCCTCGGCGCAACGGCAGTGGGCAACCTCTCGCTCGTCGGCGCGCACCTGGAAGGGGCGACGGTCCGACTCTACGACTCGAGCGTAATCGACTCGGACGGCGGCCTGGGGCTCGACGCGGGAGCGACACTCGACGCGGCGAACCTGACGGTCGATGTCCGCGCGCGCGCGCTCGTCCTTGGGGAGGGGAGCGCGGGCGCCCTTCGCGCGAGCGCCTTTTCGGGGTCCTTTGTTGCCACGGACTTCCTCGTCATCGTGGACCGGGCGACGCTCGTGGCCTCCGACACGGTGTTCGACAACGCCTCGACGCTGCTCATGCTTCTCTCCGCGTCGGGTGAGCTTACGAATGCCACGCTCACGAGGGCCGCGCAGACCGGCGTTCTGCTTGTGGGGAGCGACCTGCGCATCCTGGGCGGGCTCCTCGCGCCGCGAAACACGGACGCCCTCGGCGTGGAGGCCTATGGGTCGACGCTCTGGGCCGA
>JBGPNV010000116.1:0-8004 GCA_041487695.1 Thermoplasmata archaeon
CGTCGCCGTCCTGGTCGAAGGCGGCCACGTGGAAGCTGTCGGTCGGCGTCGCGCCCGTCCAGACCGCTGTGCCGTTGGCGCTCCGGTCCCGCGCCGCCCCCCCGGAACGCGCATGGAAGACCTCGTTCTGGCCGCCTGACGCGCCGAGCGTTAGGTTCCCCGGGTACGCGATTCGGATGTGGCCATAGGTCGCGCCCGCGCCCCACCAGCCGTGGCCGAGGTCGAAGCTTTCCGTAACCGAGCCCAGCTGGGCGCCCGCCGGGCCGGCCAGGGTGCCGTTGTAGAACGACCCGTCCGTGCCGTTGAACACGAAGCGCGCGGTCACGATCTCCGTGGCGGTGTCTTGCGCCTCCAACGGGGACGCGCCGGCCGGCAAGACGCCGGCACCGAGGGCCCCGAGCGGACCCACAAGGAACTGGAGGACAAGGACGACGGAAAGGAATCGGGAGCGTGGTTTGGGCTCTCCATAGAACACCTCCGCTCCAATCATGATCGGGAGGCTCCCAAAAAACCAGAAACGATTCGTCCAGCCTCGATTTCGCGATATAAGCGTTTGGGGCCGTTTCCCCCCGCCCGTGACGGGGAGCCTGGGTGGCCTTCCCCCGTGGGGTGCCTCGAAAAAGGCTGCCGGGGAGCCGCCAAACCTTTTATAGCGCCCTCCGGTTGGACGCGGCTGAGGGAGCAGGAAACCGCTCACTCGCTCACCCGAATCACGCTCACGAATGTCTGAAGGCCGACGCTTTCCCACGCGAAAGGCGCGGGGCAAGACGGCCCAACTTCATGTGCGCAAAACCCCCGCAAGGGGGCTCGAGGCGGACCGAGAGAGGCACGCGCAGCGGCAAGGGCCGCGGCGCGTGCGGGTCCCAGCACCCCTCAAACGAGCGCGCGGTAGAACGTGCGCCCCCGAAGAGAGAAAAAACGAAGAGGGATCGCAAATGGAAATCAATATCGACCCAACCACAACGAAATATGTCATTCGAGCGCGGATCACGGCTGACGGGATCATCGAGAAGCCCGACGTCGTCGGGGCCATCTTTGGCCAGACGGAAGGGCTCCTCGGAGAAGACATGGACCTGAGGGACCTTCAGAAGAGCGGGCGGATCGGCCGCATCGAGGCCGACGTGCGCTCGCAGCAGGGCAAGTCCTCGGGGGAGATCATCATCCCCTCGTCGCTCGACCAGATCGAGACGGCGATCATCGCGGCCTCGCTCGAGACGATCGACCGGGTAGGCCCCTGCAAGTCGCGGATCGAAGTCCTCGCGATCGAGGACGTCCGCGAGGTGAAGAAGAAGCAGATCGCCGACCGCGCGAAGGTCCTCCTCAAGAAGCTCATCGAGCACACGTCGCAGGCCGGCGGCGACATCGCCGAGGAAGTCAAGAGGGCCGTCGTCGTCGAAGACGTGGTTCCCTTCGGACCCGAGCGGCTGCCCGCCGGACCCAATGTGGCGACCTCCGATGCCGTGATTGTCGTCGAGGGCCGCAGCGACGTGCTGAACCTCCTGCGCCACGGCGTGAAAAACGCCGTGGCCGTCGAGGGGACGCACGTCCCCCAGTCGATCATCGAGCTCTCGAAGGAAAAGGTCGTGACCGCGTTTGTCGACGGCGACCGCGGCGGCGAGCTCATCCTGCGCGAGCTCCTGCAGGTCGCGGAACTCGACTTCATCTGCCGGGCGCCCCGCTCGCACGAGGTCGAGGAGCTCACGCAGAAGCAGCTCATGAAGGCGCTCAAGGACAAGATCCCGGCCGACCAGTTCACCGAACTCTACGGAGTCGGCGGGTCGCGCGGTGGTGGCGGTGGTGGCGACCGTGACAGGGGCCGTGGCCGAGACGGTGGCCGTGAAAGGGGCCGCGACCGCGGCCGCGGGCCTCGCGACTTCGACCCCCGACGGCGCGAGTACGACGAGCGCCGCGAGCCAGCGGGCCCCAACGAGGAACCCTCCGAGGAGCCCCAGGCCCCGCAGAGCGAGGGCGAGGGCAACGAGCCCGCGCCCGAGGCCCCCGAAGGCGGCGGCGACCCGCCGCAGGCCCGCGCGGGCCTCTCGCCCGAGCAGCTCAAGTTCGCCGAGAAACTGCGCGCCCTCCAGGGCGCGCAGAGAGCCGCGATCTTCGAGGAGTCGGGCGCCGAACGCGAAGTGGCCCTCATCGACCTGCCCGCGGCCCTTGCGGCCACCGGCGGCAAGATCCGGTCGATCGTCTTCGACGGGATCGTGTCCCAGCGCATCCTCGACCTCGCGCACGCGAAGGACGTGAAGACGGTGGTCGGCACGAAGCTCGGCCAGATCGTGAAGGCGCCCGAGTCCGTCGAGGTCCTCACGGCCGCCGAGCTTGGGGCCTGAAGCGTACCAGCCAAGTTTCTTCTCCCCGGAGGGGCTTTCCCTTTCGTCCCTCCCTAAGCGAGGTGGAGCCCACGGCCTCTAAGCGCACCGATGCAGGACCGTCGAAGCCCCTGGCGTTGCCCCTCCGGGGCTCCTTCAAGACCACGGCAGAAATTCCCCTCGCCAAAGACCCCCTCCAGCGCGTGATCGGCCAGGAGCGGGCTGTAGGCCTTGCGCGGCTGTGCGCGAAGCAGCGCCGGCACCTCCTGCTTGTGGGGCCCCCGGGCACGGGCAAGTCGATGATTGCGCAGGCCCTCTCGCTGCACCTCGAGGCGCCGAAGACCGAGGTCCTCGTCGTGCGCAACCCCGAGAACCCCGACCGCCCGTTCATCGAGGTCCGGACCCGAGAGGAAGTCGAGGGCGAGCGGACGGCCCTCGAGCAGGCCGAGGGCGTCCTCCTGAAGCCCGAGGATGCGCCATCCCAAGTCGCCGAAAGGCTCGGGTACCTTTGCACAAACTGCCAGAAGTTTTCGCTCCCGCAGGAAGCCCAGTGCCCGCACTGCGGGCGCGCGAAGCTCGCCGCGGTCGGGATCGAGCAGGGGACGAACCCCTTCGGCGACCTGCTTGGCAACCTCTTCACCGTGACCCTGAGCCAGATGGGCCAGCAGGCGCCGCAGGGCCGCCAGAGCATCAAGACGACGCACAGGGTCGGCGAAAAGGACGAGGTCGTCGTCTTCGAGAGGGCGGGCCCGAAGGTCCGCAGGCTCGACGAGAAGACGCTCGAGCGGCGCCGCGCGATTGAGGCGCGCTCGCAGACCAAGGTCCTGCTGCAGCTCAACCGGAAGCCCTTCGTGCTTGCGACCGGCGCGTCGGAAACGGAGCTCCTCGGAGACGTTCGCCACGACCCGTACGGCGGGCACCCGCAGCTTGGCAGCGAGCCCTACACGCGCGTGACGGCGGGCGCAATCCACGACGCCCACGAGGGCGTGCTCTTCATCGACGAACTGCCGACCTTGGGGCGGCTCCAGCGCAACATCCTCACGGCCATGCAGGAACGGCGCTTCCCGATCGCCGGGCGCCACCCCCAGTCGGCCGGCGCCTCGACGCGCGTCGACGACGTGCCGTGCAACTTCGTGCTCGTTGCGGCCTGCAACATCCAGGACCTGCCCGCGATCCTCTCGCCCCTGCGCTCGAGGATCGCGGGCGAAGGCTACGAGGTGCTCGTCGACACGGTGATGCCGGACACAGAGGAGAACCGCGCGAGGCTGGCCCAATTCGTGGCCCAGGAGGTCACCTTTGACCGCCGCATTCCCCACGCGACAGCCTAGGCGGTCGACGCCGTCGTCGGGGAAGCGCGCCGCCGCGCGAAGGACCTCGACGGGAAGGAGAAGAGCCTCACGCTGCGCCTCCGCGAACTCGGCGGCGTCATCCGCGCCGCGGGCGACCTCGCGGTTTCCGAGGGCGCGCCCCTCATCGAAGCGCGCCACATCGCGGAGGCCGTGGAGCGCGCGAAGCCGATCGAGGAGCAGGTCAAGGCGCGCTACGGGTCGTACTACGCGGGGCTCGCTCGCGATGTGTCGGGCGCGCAGAAAGCCGCCGAGAGCCCCTACAACTACTGGAACTGGCACGAGCACGACGAGAAGAAAGGGTACGAGTGAGCGCGCGCTAAACAAAGCCCTTGGTCTTCTTCTTCGGCTCGATCTTCTCGATGATCCTGAAACGCCCCTCCCAGTCGTAGAAATCCATCGTGGGCTCGCTCGGCCCATTCCAGCGGTCCGCCTCCACCTTCGCCCGGAACACGAGCGCGCCCTCGGGCGTGCGCATCATCCAGCGCTTCTGGAGCGAGGCGGGGTTGATCTTGGGGTTCTGGAACGGCTCGAGCCCGAACTTGGCCACAAAGGGCGCGCCGAGGATGTTCAGGAAGTAGAACTCCGGGATGAGCACCTTCTCGAGGTGCGAGGGCCTCACCTCGCGCGCGCCCGACTCGTCGAAGTCGGCCTTGCCGAAGAGGGCCTCGCGCGAGATGAAGAAGGGCAGGAAGACCTGCGTCACGAACCAGTAGAGTCCCTGCTCCGCGTCGTCTTCGCGCTCGACATCGATGATCGGCCCTACGGGGGTCGACAAGACGACCTCATAGAACGCGGACCCCTCGTACTTCGCGGGCTTGTCCACCTGCGGCAGCTCGCGGATCGACACCGTGACCGGGGTGGCCGCGACCGAGCGGGCGCCCGAACCGCTCTCTTCCCGGGGGATGTCAAGCTCCATCCAAATGTGCGGCCAGTACGCCGCCCGGACGCGCGCAACCACTTCCTCGAACGTCTCGGCTGGCCCGGGGGCGCCCTCGGACTCGACGACCGTCGTCTGGCCCCGCGGCCGCGGCTGGAAGAGGTATTTGCCACGGACCCCCGAGGTGTCGTACTTGAGCCCAAGCTCGCGCAGCGTGTGGAAGCAGTCGGCGACGAACGCCGGCCGGTCGCGCGGGAAGCGCCCGTAGAGGGAGAACAGGACGTCGACCGTGAGGAGCCCCGGCCGTCGATTCCCGGGCCCGAGGATAAGCCTGCGCCCCTAATTTCAGGGGCTCCGGCGGCGCAGCCTTGCGCCCTCTCGCGGACCTCGCCCGAGGCCGAGCCCGGGGATGGGGTAGCGCTTTTCGATGTAGCCTACCGACCGCGACAGGGGGACGGTGATGAGCAGGTAGAGCGCCGTCGTGAGGAGGAAGAGCTCGAAGATCTTTGGGTCGAGGTTCGTTAGCGTCTTTGTAAGGCTCGTGACCTCGACGACCCCGATGAAGAAGAGGAGGCTCGACGACTTGAACAGGGTCACGAACTCGTTCATGAGGGGCGGCAGCGCGAGGCGCAGGGCCTGCGGCAGCACGATGTGGCGCATGGCCCCGAGGCTGCGGAACCCCACGGCACGCGCCGCCTCGAACGGGCCCTGGGGCACGGCGGAGATGCCCGCGCGGAAGATCTCCGATTGGTCGCCGCCCGTGTTGATCGTCATCGCCGCCACACCTGCGGCAAGCGAGCGCGCCGGAAAGTCCCAGTCGTCCTGCGCGGCCACGAGCACGACCTCCCAGACGAAGAACATCTGCACGAGCAGCGGCGTCCCACGCACGAGCTCCACATAGAAGTCGGCGACCCGGCGAAAGCGATAAAGCGCCGGTGCCGATTCCGCCCGGCATGGCCAAGGCCAAGACCGCAAAGAAAGTCGCGCCCGGCCGCCGCCAAGCGCCCACGAAGGTGTCGGACGGCGGCGGCGCCGTGAAGGCCTACATCGCGGCGCTGCCGGGTTGGAAGAAGGCGCTCGCCAAGCGGGTCGATGACTTGGTCGGGCGCGAAGTGCCGACCGTGCGGCGGGCCATCAAATGGGGCATGCCGTTCTACGGCATCGAGGGGCAGGGCTGGTTCCTCAGGTTCGCCGCGTACTCCAAGCACGTGAACCTGAGGTTCTTCCGGGGCACGTCGCTCGAGCCGGAGCCTCCCGTTGGGGAGCGAGAACGCCGAGGCCTCCACCTGAGGGAGGACGACGAACTGGACGAGAAGCAGCTCGCGTCCTGGGTCCGCCAGGCCGCCGGGCTTCCGGGCTTCCTCGCCGAATGAATCCCGGCTCCGCGCCTCCCCGCCTCCCCGGTCCGGGCCATCCAGCGAGCCCTGACTCAACGTGCCAGGGGCGTCGATGGCCTGGTTGTTGCCGTTCCACTCGGCTTTCAAACCGAGCCTCAGCTCGTAGAGGTCACGCGGTCAGGGGACTCCGCCCGCGCAACAGCCTGCTCCGGCCGCGCATCGGTCAGGGGGTCGTGGAACGCATCCGGGGGGGGCGGGGCCGCGGGGGGCCATCACAGGACCCGTTCCATCTTCACACCGTCTTCCGCGTCGTTGTAGTAGTGCGGGAGGAGCCCCACGGGGCGGAAGCCGTGCCGGTGGTAGAAGCTCTGCGCCTCCGCGTTCGAGGCGCGGACCTCGAGGCTCACCGTGCGGAACGCGCGCTCAAAACACCGCTGGAGAAAAAGCTGCATGAGGCGCGTGCCGACGCCGTGGCCGCGCAGTTCGGGAGCCACAGTCATGATTAGGATGCGGCCCGTGAGCGGACCGTCGTGGATCCCGATGAGGACGCCGCCGATCCCCGGCCCTGTGTCGACCACGAGGAACGCCTCGCGCCATGCCTGCGAGATCGAGGTGTAAAGGTCGGGGCGGAAGACCTCGCCGAACTGGCGCTGGATGAGCGCGATAACGCCATCCAGGTCGCGCGGCTCAAAGGCGCGGATGAGGACACCGAGCACAACGGGCCCACCGTTCGCCCCATAATAAAATGAGGGGGTTTCCCTCGCGGGCGGGGGCGCCTGCCCGCCGGCCGGAGTCCCTCAGCAAATACCTGAATGGCCCTGGGGACCAGGGGGCAGGCACGGTTGGAATCGGAGGGGCTGGACGGAAGGACCTGGGTTGTCACGGGGGCGAACCGCGGACTTGGCAAGGCCCTATCCGTGGAGCTTGCGAAACTGGGCGCCAGGGTCGTGATGGTCTGCCGCGATCCCGGGCGCGGCGAGGCGGCCCTTGGCGACGTCCGCCAAGCGTCCAGCGGTGGCGCCATTTCCCTGGCCCTCTGCGACCTTGCCTCGCCCGCCTCCGTGCGCGACTGCGCGGCCGGCCTTGCCGAGACCCATGACGGCCTCAACGGGCTCGCACACTGCGCGGGCCTCTTCACGAAGGCACGCGTCCTCACGCCCGCGGGCAGCGAGACCATGTTTGCCACGAACCATTTGGGCCCCTTCCAGCTCACCCAACTTCTCCTGCCGCTGCTCTTGCGGGGGGCGCCCGCGCGCATCCTCACGGTGTCGGCACCCACGACGAGCACCTTGGACTTCGACGACCTTCAGGGAGCCAAAAAGTGGGCACCCTACCACCAGTTCGGCGCCACGAAGATGGGGAACCTGCTCATGGCCTTCACCCTTGCCCGCAAGTTCGACAAAGCGCAGGTCACGTCGAACGCGGTCCACCCGGGGCTCATGAAGTCCGACCTCATGCGCGAGGCGCCCGCGCTCCTGCGCGTGGTCCTTGGCTTGATGTCCAAGCGGCCCGAGGTCGCGGCCCGCAAGGTCGCGGCCCTCGCCTCGTCCGGCGGGGCCTCGGGCGTCACGGGAGCGTTCTACAAGGGGACCAAGGTGTCGAAGGCCGCCGACTACGCCTACGACACGGCCGTCCAGGAGAGGCTCTGGAAAGCCAGCGCGGACCTCGTAGGCCTCTAAGGGGACCGGCGCGCCCCGTCAAGCCGGAGGGGCCGCGGCGCGGCGAAGAACGAATCCGGGTCCGTGCGCCAGGTCTCCGGCTGCACATCGATGTAGAGCTCGATCTCGTTGCCGTCCGGGTCGAGGATGTAGAGGCTGTGGGTGACCCCGTGGTCCGTGGCGCCCACGATGCGCACGCCGCTTGCCTTCAGCGTGTCATTCACCGCGGCAAGCTCCTCGTCGGTCGTCCCGACCTTCAGGCCGAAGTGGTAGAGGCCGAGGCGGTGCCCCTGGGGAACGGGCGCCGCGGAGGCCCCCACTTCGATGAGCAAGAGTTCGTGGTGCGTGCGGCCCGAGGAAAAGAGGGCCGCCGGCATGCCGCGGGGCGAGGCGAGCTGCTTCCAGCCGAGGACCTCGCCGTAGAAGTGCGCGGACTTCTCGAGGTCCTTCACGTAGAGCACGATGTGC
>JBGPNV010000117.1:0-7962 GCA_041487695.1 Thermoplasmata archaeon
CAGCGGCACGGGTCCGACGACATGGGATCCTGTGCCGGCGCTCGCTACAAGCGCACCTTTCGGGCCCCACAGCGGGGCCGCGCGCGGAGGGGGCGTGGCCGGCCGTGCTTGACGCGAATGTCGCCGTCATGGGGGCGGTCGCCGGGTTCACGATCTTCCTTGGGCTCCCGGTTGCGCGCCTCAAGGCGGCGAACGTGCGCCTCCGGGGGTTCCTCAACTCCCTCGCAATCGGGATTCTCTTCTTCCTCGTTGTCGAAGTGGTCGAGCACAGCTGGGTACCGGTCGAGGAGTCCTTTGCCTCCGCGACGCTCGGGTCCGGTTCCTACGCCCCGGGCTTCGCGTACCTGGCCATTTTCGTCGGCGGCATCGCGCTTGGCCTGCTCTCGCTCGTCTGGTTCGAGGGGGCCTACATGGCTTCTTCGAGCGCCCCGAATGGCACCCCGGCGAAGGCCGCGCCCGGCCTTGCCCCGGAGCGCCTCGCGATGCTGATCGCCGTCGGGATCGGGCTCCACAACTTCAGCGAGGGGCTCGCGATCGGCGCGGCGGCCGCGTCGGGCGTTGTCTCGTTCGCCGTCGTCCTTGCGGTCGGCTTTGGGCTCCACAACGCCACGGAGGGCTTCGGCATCGCCGCGCCCCTTGCGGGGACGAGGCCTTCGTGGCGCTATCTCGGGCTGCTCGGGCTTGTTGGCGGGGGACCTACCTTTGTCGGCTCCCTGCTCGGCTCGCTGGTTGAGAGCCCGTACCTCAGCGTCGCGTTCCTCAGCCTCGCGGCCGGCGCACTCATGTATGTGATTCGCCAACTCTTCCTCGCCGGCCGCGTCGCGGCCGCCGACCCGAGGCATTCGCTCATCATCATGGCGGGGCTCGTGGTCGGGATCACCCTCGGGTTCGGCACGGAGCTTGTCGTCGAGCTCGCCAGCGTGTAGGTGGGCCCTCGCGCGGTAGCGACAAAACGCCTAAGTCCGCACAAGGCGAGGGGGGCCCCGATGGCGACATCGGCCGACGGCTCCTTCGCCTGGGAGGCGCGAGCGCTCCGCGAGCTTGCCCACAACTACCTCGACGAGCGCTCGGCCCGGCGCATGTACCTCGCGCTTGCCGCCCTCGACGGCAAGGGCCCGCGCGCGGCGCACCTGCGCGAGCTCGCGGAATTCGAAACGAAGCATGCGGCCCTCTGGGAGAGCCTCCTGCGGGCTCTCGGCCAACCCGTCCCGGCGCAGCGCCCGTTCTTCGAACACCGGATGCTTGTGGGGCTTGCGCGGCTCTTCGGCGTCGGCGCGGTCCTCGCGCTCCTCCACCGAGGGGAGGCCGAGGGGATCGGAACCTACGAGGCCCAGGCGTCCGCGTGGAAAGACCCGCGCGCCCAGGCGATCTTTGCCGAGATCCTGCCCGACGAGTTTGCCCACGAGATCGACCTTTTCGGCGAGATGCGGGACACCCAAGCCGGCCGGGAGGGCTTGCGAAGCACGGTGCTCGGCGCCAACGACGGGCTCGGCAGCGTCCTTGCGCTTGCCGCCGGCGTCGCCGGCGCGACCTCGTCCAATTCGGCCGTGCTGGTCGCGGGGCTCGCGGGGCTCGTCGCGGGTGCGGTTTCGATGGGGGCGTCGAATTTCGTTTCCGTCCGTGCGGAGAAAGAGGCCTATGAGGCACAAGCCACCCTCGAAGGGCGCGCGGCGCTTGCGGCGCCGTCGAGCCGCATGGCTCGGGTGCGCGCTGCGCTCCTGGCGCGCGGGCTCGAGAAAGGCGAGGCGGAGGCCGCCGCCAAGCGGCTTGCCTCGCGCCCCGAGGACTTGCGCCGCGCGGTCCTTGCGGACCTTCCGGGCGCCGGCGCCGGGGGCGTTTCCGCCCCCCGCCTTGCGATGTACACGGGCCTCGCCTTCCTCGTGGCCGGCACCGTCCCGCTCGTCCCCTTCCTCTTGTTCCCGATGGAAACGGCCGTAGTCCTGGCCGTCTTCGTGACGGGCCTTGCGCTCTTCACGACCGGGCTGTTGCGCGCGCTCTCGGCGCTCTCGCGGCCGCTCCGCAGCGGCGCCGAGATGGTCCTTGTGGGGCTCGGTTCCGCGGCCGCCACGTTCGTCGTCGGCCTTCTCGTGGGGACGAGCATCGCTTGACGGCGTGCGCCTTCAGAAAAGGTGCTCCGCCACCTCGTGCGCGGGGCCGCCCACACCCATGGTGAGTGTTTCGAGGCCGAGCGCCCGGACCCGCTTCTCCACGCGCTTGGTGTCCCGGGGCTTGCAGTTCACGTACGGCGTGGCGCCCGTGTCGATCGAGAACCATGCCTCGAGCCCCTGCTCTCGCATCTTCTGGACCTCGAGGATCACCTTGAGCGTGTCGGGGCGCCAGAGGATGCGCTCGGCCTCGCCTGTCATGGTGATCCCGTGGAGGACGAGCGTATCGCGTTCGGCGAGCGCGCCGAGCCGCGGGATGTCCCGCTCGGCGATCGCGGCCTGCATTTCGGCAAGCGCGCGGTGGAGGTAGGCCATCCGGGAGTGGAAAAAGGGGGAGGTCACGACGTCGGCGTGCATGTCGTCGGTAATCTTGAACGCGGGGACGATCGCGGCGACGATGCCCATCTTGAACGACGCGTCCGCGAGCGGGTAGGCGTACGAGGTCTCGTCGGACGACCCGGCGACCCAATACGAAAAGCCCCCCGCCACCGACCTTGCCGCCGACCCGGCGCCGCGGCGGGCGAGCCGCGAGAGCGCCTTCGTGTCGAGGCCGAGGTCGAGCGCGCCGTTCAACGCCGCCGCAAGGGCCGCGAACCCCGAGGCGGAGGCCCCAAGCCCGATGTTCGAGGGGAAGTTGTTCGTCGAGACCATCCTGTAGGGGAGCGTGGCGCCCGAGAGTTCGCGCGCCCGAGCCACGAGTTTCAGGACCCGCACGCGGGTGCGGGCGTCGGCGGCCTTCCCGTTGATGTGGACCGTGTCCTTGAGGCCCCTTGCAAACGCGACCGTTGTCCGCGTCTGCGTGGGCGCGGTGCAAACGGAGATGCTGTCATGATAAGGGATCCGCAGTTCCGTGTCGACGAGCCCGTGGTACTTGATGAGTCCCTGGATCGGGTGGGCGACCGCCGTAGCTTTTCGGGGGGGCACGACTTTCGGATTGCCGTACCGGGTTAAGGTTCTTGACGCGGCCCGTCGAGGGGGCCGGTACAGCGTCGTCACTTGCGTCGGGGTTTGGCCTTCGGCCGGCCGCCTGGCTCCAGCGCGGCGCGCAGCGCGTCCAGCGCCGCCTTGGTCTTTTCCGGCTCGTCCCCGCACCCGATCCGGAAGTGCCCGGGACGGCCGAAGAGCTCTCCGGGCGTTGTGAGGACCGCCTTCTCTTTGAGCAGTGCAAGCGCGAGGTCCTTTGCCGTCTTGCCCTTTGGGAGCGCCACGCGGGGGAAGCAGATGGGACCGCCTTGGGGCTTCACGAGGTTGACTCCCGGGGTCGCCTCGGCCCATTCTCCGAGGAGCGTGTAATTCTCGGCCACGATCCGCTTCGCCCTGCCGATGAACTTCGCCTGCTCGTGGAGCGCCCAGGCCGCAACGGCCCCCCCAAAGGTCGACCCCGCGCCGGCCACAAGCCTTCGCGCCCTGCGGAGCCGCATGACTGTCTTCGCGTCCGGCCCGATGATCCATCCGATGCGCGTCCAACCGAGCCCGTAGAGCTTGGACATCGACGCCGTGACCGTCGCGCGCCCGCCGAGTTCGGCGGCCGATCCCACGCCGTCCCCAAAGTCGCGAAAGATCTCGTCCACATGGAGGACCGCCCCCGCGTCGTTGGCGATTTCCAGTGCCCCCTTCAGGGTAGCCTTCGGGATCGCCACGCCCGACGGGTTGTGGAGGTTCGTGAGGACGACGAGCTTCGTCCCCTTCTTGGTGACCTCCTTGAGCGCCTCGAGGTCGACCTCGAACCCCTTTCGGAAGTCGCGCTCGAGGGGCACGACCTTGAGCTGCAGGGAGGCCGCAATGGCGGGGAGCGAACCGTAGGTCGGCGTCTCCATGACGACCCGGTCGCCGCGGTCTGCAAGCGCGGCCTGGACGAGGAAATTCGCCTCGGAAGCGCCGACCGTCTCAAGCATCCGTTCCGGCTCGGCTCCGTAGATCCGCACGAGCTCGTCGACGAGCCGGAGGTCGCCGTCGAGGTTCGGCACGTGGAGGTCGACCTTCTTGAGGTCGAAGGGGATCGCGTCGATCGGGAATTCCACGATGCCCGATGTCGCGATCGCCGCGTTCGTCGCGCGCGCGGCGTGGGCGCCGATCCAGTCGAGCAGCGGGAACTCGGCGAAGTCCATCCAAACGCTTGACGTCTGCCAAACTATTTGAAGAGAAATCGTTTAGGCGAAATCCCCATGAGCCGCGTCGCGCGAGCAGGCGCCCTTGTCTTTGCCATCCTCACCGTCACGCCCGGCCTATTTGGGGCCGCGGTAAGCGCGTTGGAACCGCAGGGGGCGGCGCTAGCCGCCCACGGCGCCGACCCCGGGAGGGCGCCCTCCGTCCTCCTGCGCATGAAGGCCGGGACCTTTGACCCGGCCGGCGGAACGCCGGACTTCCCCGGCGCGCTCCTTTCGGGCTCGTCGCCTGCCGCCGCGAAGGTCGGGGCGGACGGCCGCATCCACTTCGTCCTCCAGTTCGCCGACGGCATCAACCCCGACTTGATCGGCGCGCTCGCGGCCCGTGGGATCGCCTACGAGCGGTACCTGCCCGACGGCGGGATGATCGCCTCGGCCGAGCCTCGCGACATCCCCGCCTCGGCCGGCGAGGTCGGGGCGCGCGCCGTGCTGCCCCTCTTCCCCGCCCTGCGGCTTGACCCCGGGCTCTGGGGTGCTGCGCTCGCTCCCGGCAGCGGCAGCGTGCGGCTCTCGGCGCTCGTGTTCGCCGCCGGGTCGGGCCACAGCGGCCTCGAGGGCCTCGGAAGCGTCCTCGCCTTCGACGGGCGCTTCGCGGTCCTTGAAATCCGCGAAGACCGCCTCCTTGCCCTCTCGCGCCTTCAGGACCTCGAGTGGGCCGAGCGCGCCTCGCCGCAGGAACCGCTCCTCAACTACACGACCCGGATCATGAACGCCCGGCAGGTGGACGACGGCGCCTTCCTCGACGACGGCCTCTCCGTCTGGTCGTACAACCCCGCGACCGACGCCTTTGAGGGGCTCACCGGCAAAGGCGTCACAATCGACATCGCGGACACCGGCATCGACGAGACGCACCCCGCGTTTGACGGCCGGATCGTCGCCGCCTTCGGCTACGGGGGGAACGCGACCTGCGACTGCACGCCCGGCCAGTTCCCCCACGGCACGCTCGTCGCAAGCGCCGCGGCCGGCAACGGCTCCTGGCGCCCGCAGGACGCCGACCGGGAGAAGGGTAAGAACGCCGGGGTCGCGCCGGAGGCCGGCCTCGTCGCGCAGGTCATCTTCGGTTCGCTGCGCACGCCCACGCAAATGGCGCAGGACGCGCTCTCGGCGGGCGCCTTCATCGACTCGAACAGCTGGGGCGGCAATGTCCAGGGGGCCTACACCCTCGACTCCCAACAGTACGACGAGCTCGTTAAGGACGCGAACGGGCGCGACCCCGGCACGCCCCAGATGGTCTACCTCTTCGCGTCGGGCAACGCCGGCAGCGGCCCGCAGACCGTCGACACGCCCGGCACGGGCAAGAACGTGATTACTGTCGGGGCGACGGGCAACACCCGCTGGTCCTCGCCCGACTCCATCGCGGGCTTCTCCTCGCGCGGGCCCACGGCCGACGGGCGCCTGAAGCCCGACGTCGTCGCCCCCGGCGAAGGGGTGGATGGCGCGCGAGCCGCCTACGCCGGCTGCGGCGGCGGGGAGGACAACTGCTCCTATTGGGTGCAGTCGGGCACCTCGTTTTCGACGCCCGCGGTCGCGGGCGCGGTCGCGCTCCTCACGCAGTGGTTCAGCGGGCAGTTCGGCACGCGCCCCTCCGCGGCGATGGCCAAGGCGCTCCTCATCGAGGGCGCCACGCCGCTGCCCGGCTACGCATGGCCGGACAACAACCAGGGCTGGGGCCGCGTGAATGTCCGGCACAGCGTGGACGAGAGCGCCTCGCACCGCCACCTCTTTTGGGACGAGGCCGACCCCCTCACGACAGGCGCCCTCCGCTCCGACGTCACGTACCGCTTCTTCGCCGAAGCTGGCGAGGAACTCAAGGTCGTGCTCGTCTGGTCGGACGTGGCGGGCACCGCCTCCTCGACGAAGGCGCTCATCAACGACCTCGACCTCGAAGTGACTGCGCCCAGCGGGACGCTCTTTGAGGGCAATGTTTTCGAGAACGGGTACAGCGCCACCGGCGGCCTTGCCGACCGGACGAATAACACGGAGGTTGTCCGCGTCCGTGCGGCGGAGCGCGGCGAATGGACCCTCCGCGTCAACGGCTCAACGATCCCGAGCGGCACCCAGCGCTTCGCGCTCCTCGCCACCGGCAACATCACGCGCAGCTGGGTCTCGCTCGTGCCCGACCTGCCCGAAATCCTGCCGGCCCTGCCCCGCGAGGACGACCCGCTCACGGTCACCGTCCCCGTGAGGAACCACGGGACCGCGTACCCGACCTCCTTCGACGTGGTGGCCACCCTCGAGGGCCCCGAGGGAAACGAGACTTCAACGGCAACTGTGCTCGGCGTCCGACCTGGCGACGACTTCCCGGCGACGTTTGTCTTTGCGCCCAAACGCGGGGCCCACACGGTTCGCGTCACCGT
Source organism: Thermoplasmata archaeon (assembly GCA_041487695.1). Taxonomy (GTDB): domain Archaea; phylum Thermoplasmatota; class DTKX01; order DTKX01; family DATEUP01; genus DATEUP01. The sequence goes on from JBGPNV010000117.1 coordinate 6,688, forward strand.
GGACCCCGGGGGCGTAAGCGGCGACACCCTGCAGGGCGACAACACGGTCGAGGCGCCGTTCTTCGTGGCGGGCTTCGAGGTCCGCCTTGCGCCCGTGAAGAACATCACGAGCCTGCCGCCGCTTGCCTCGGACACCTTCCTCCTCGCCTACACGAACGAGGGCAACGTGGCCGACCGGTTCACCTTCAACTACGGGGCTTCCCCGGGCTTTGCCGTGACCCTGAACGCCTCGGCCGTCGACCTCCCTCCCGGGGCGAGCGCGTTTGCCTCCGGCACGCTGCGGGCCCCCGACCGGGGGCTCGCCGGCGAGACGGCCACCGCATGGGTGAGCGCCACCTCCGCGGGCAATGCGTCGCGAAGCGACCGCGTCCTGTTCAACCTCTCCCTGGCGGCGCTGCCGTCCTCGCGCGTTACGCAGCGCGAGTTCATCGTCACGGCAAACCCGGGCACCAACGTCTCGTTCGAGTACGGACTCGAAAACGCGGGGAACATCCCCCTCAACTTCGAAATGTCGGCGGCCTTCTCCCCCGCGGCGCCCGCCGCCTGGCAGGTGACGCCCGGCGCCGAGAGCTTGACGCTTCCGCCTTACTCGAATACCACGCGCCACCTGGTCGTCGCGATTCCCCCGGACGCGCGGGCCGCGGAGGTCCACTCGGTCCTCCTGCAGGTCACCTCGGTCGAAGAGGCCCTCACCACGCCGCTCCTCTTCGTCCTCTCCGTGAACCGCGTCTACGGCGTCGAGGTGGGGGCCGCCCCCCCGCCGGGCGAAGGCGCACCGGGCGACACGCTCACTTTCCCCTTCCACATCCGGAACCTCGGCAACGGGCGGGAGAGCGTGGCCTTCTCGGTGCGCCGCGTGGGCGGGGGCGCCGAAGGCGTGTACTTCACCGCGGAGAACGCGACGCTGCTCTTGCCGCCGTCCGGTGATGGGTGGGGCACCGCGTACGCGGAACTGCGCGCCTTCGCGTCGAACGGTTCGGTCGAGGCGGAGGTGACCTTCGAGCCTGCCGACGGCCCGCCCATTCGCTCGACCGTTCTCCTCACCGTCACGGCCGTCCACCGCATCGAGTCGCAGGCCCCGGCCCGCGTTGTCCTCGCCCAGGGAGGGTCCTCGATCACCGTGGTCACGCTCGAGAACCTTGGGAACACGCCCGAGGACATCGGGCTGCTCGTCGACGAGCTTCCGCCAGGCATCTCGCTGACCGGGTGGCAGGGGACGACGCGCCTTGGCCTAAGCGCCACGTTTAGGGCCGAACTCGCCGTCCATGCCGATGC
>JBGPNV010000118.1:0-7947 GCA_041487695.1 Thermoplasmata archaeon
GATGGCGGCCCTTACCACGAAGTACACGGTCCGACTCGCGGCCTTCGCCGGCGAGGAGCAGGGGCTCTTCGGGTCGGCCGACTGGCGCGACGCCCACCTGCCTGAGGTCAACAACAGCATGATCGCGATGCTGCAGTTCGACATGAACCACGTCGACCTCGACCGCTGCACGGAGATGAACTTCTACTCGAATGACAACTCGACGATGGCGGCGCTCAAAGACGCCCACGACAAGGTCGTGCGCGAGTCGCCGAGCTACAAGAAGTACGCGCCGAACCTCGGGTACGCCGACGTTTCCCACATGGGCTCGGACATGGCGGTCTTCGCGGCCCTCGGCAAGCCCGCCATGTTCGCGTACGGGTGCGGCTCCTGGGAGTACCACACGTACCTCGACGACATCGGGCGCGTGAAGATGGAGAGTGTCGCCTACTCGGGCCGCGTCTTTGGGTCCTTTGCCCTGTGGCTTGCGAACCGGTGAGCGCCGTGGCAGGAAGCGAAGCCGGGCAGGGGAGCCGCCCGTGCAGTTGTGGCCAGGCGGCCGTGACGTTCATCCGCTACAGCGGGGCGCACCTTTGCGCCGCCTGTTTCCGGACCTTCGTCGAGGCACGCGTGCGGCGGGAGCTCCGTGCGCAGGCCCCTCTTGAAGGGGGCGGGCGCATTGCGGTTGCCGTTTCGGGGGGCAAGGACTCGCTCACCGCTCTAACACTCCTTGCAAAGACGCTCGGCAAGCGCCGGGATGTCGACCTCATCGCCATTACGGTGGACGAGGGGATCGCGGGCTACCGCCCGCCGTCGATTGCCGCCGCAGAGGCGGTTTGCCAGGCCCTCGCCGTCCCGCACAGAGTTGTGGACTTGAAGGCCCAGGCGCAGGTCTCGGTCGACGAGATCGCGGCGCGCGACCTTGAGAAGTCGCCATGCAGCTACTGCGGCGTGCTGCGCCGCCGCGCGGTGAATGCCGAGGCGCGCGCGTGGGGCGCCGACTACCTGGCGACCGGCCACAACCTCGACGACCTTGCCCAGACCGTGCTCATGTCGTTTGTGCGCGGCGACCTCAACAAGCTCGCGCGCCTTGCGCCGCACGGGCAGGTGAAGCCGGGGCTCGTCCGGCGAATCCTCCCCCTGCGCTCGGTGCCCGAGAAGGAGGTTTTCCTCTATGCGCTCCTCGAAGGCCTACCGATCACGGGCGAGCAGTGCCCCCACATGGGGCGCGCGGCCCGCGGACCGATCAAGGAAATGCTCATGGCCCTCGAGGACGCGACCCCCGGGACGAGGCACGCCATCCTCCGTACCCATGAGCGCCTTCGCGGCTCGCTCGAGGCCCTGGTGGGGCAACGCGCGCCGCCCCTTGCCGCCTGCCCGCGTTGCGGCGAGCCCTCCGTCGGCGGCACCTGCCAGGCCTGCACCCTCGTCGACGAGGCCACCCTTGGCGCGGCGGGCCCCGGGCGCGCCCTCTAGGGGGCGCCCCCAACCGTTTATCCGCCGGACGCCCATCGGCGCGCCCTTGGGCGCAGTCTCCCTCAAATTCCTGGGAACGGGCGGCGGCCGTTTCACCACGATCTACCAGGCGCGCTCCACCGGCGGGTGCCTCCTCGACGCGGGCATCAAGGTCCACATCGACCCGGGCCCCGGGGCGCTCCTCCGGTGCCGCCAGGAGGGCGAGGACCCCACGCTTACACGTGCCGTGCTCGTCTCCCACGCACACCCTGACCACTACTCGGAGGCCGAGGTCGCCGTCGAGGCAATGACAAAGGGCGGCACGCAGAAGCGCGGGACGGTCGTGGGCTCGAAAAGCGTCATCCTGGGCACCGAGACACACGACGAGGTCTTTTCGCGCTACCACAAGGCGCGGCCGGAGGCCTTCTTCGCGGTCGCGCCCGGCGACAATTTCAAGCTCGGTGGCCTCTCGGTGCGCGCGGCCCCCTCGCACCACTCGGACGACACGACGGTGGGCTTCCGGTTCGCGACCGACGAGGGCGTCATAGGCTACCTTGCGGACACCTCGCTAAGCGACGAGGTCGTGCGCGCGCACCGCGGCTCGCGCGTCCTCGTCCTGCCGGCCACGCGCCCGCGCAAATCTCGCATCGACTGGCACTTGTGCTCCGAGGACATCGTCCTGCTCCTCAAGGCCCTGCGCCCCGAGGCCGCAGTCCTCAACCACCTCGGGCTCAAGATGGTGCGCGAGGGGCCCGAACAGGAGGCCGCCTGGGTCGAGGCGCAGTCCGGCGTGCGCACGATCGCGGCCCAGGACGGCATGCGGGTCGTCGTCGCCGACAAGGTCGACATCGCCCCGGCACTTGGCGTGCAGCGCACGCGGGCCGCGCCTGCGGCGCAGTTGCCCGACGAGTCCCCTGACCGGCGGTAGGCTACCCCCTGCCCCCGCCCTTCGCCTGCCCGTACTGCATCGTGTACATCTCGACGAGCTCTTCGACGGTCGTCGCGTCCCCCGGCCCCTTGTCTTCCCGGTATTTCTCGAACCGGGGGAAGCGCATCGCAAGCCCCGTGTCGGGCCTGACTTGGCCCCAGGCGGCCCGGTGGACGGGGGAAAGCGTGAGCTCGGCGCCCCGCACTTCCATCACGACCTTGGGCTCCAGCCAGACGTCGGGCGTGAGCCCTGACTCCACGCCCGCGGGTTTCTCGGCTACCGCCCACGGCTTCAGCCGCGCGTCGAAGTCGGCAAGCTGCGCGTCATCGAACCCCGATGCCAGCTTGCAAAGCGAGACGAGGTGGCCCGTTTCCGCGTCCTTTGCCGCCATCAACAGGGAGCCGTAGTGGCCCGCGCGCCGCCCCTTGCCGGCAAAGGCGCCGACCACCACGAGGTCGACGGTGTCGCCAAGCTTGGCGGAGTAGTCGCGCTTGAACTTGATCCAGGCCCAGCCGCGTGCGCCCGCGCGGTAGGCGCTGTCCTCGGAAAGGGACTTCGCGATGATCCCCTCGCAGCCGTCCGAAAGGGCGTGCAAGAAGAACGCCTCGGCTTGCGCCGGGCTCTCGACCTCCCGCATCGTCGAGAGGCGGAGCTCGCCGCTTTCCCGCACGGCCCTGCGGATCGCCTCGCGCCTCTCGGGGTACGGGCGGCCGGTTAGGTCCACCCCATCCAGGTACATGCAGTCGAAGAGGAAGAGCGCGAAGGGCAGCTCCTCGGCCTTCGCCGCCAGGTCGTACTTGCGCCCCCGCCTCCGCGACGCCTCTTGGAACGGCCGGATCTCCCCCGTCTCGGGGTCGAGCGTCACGCCCTCGCCCTCGACGATGAACGCGTGGGCCCTCGCTCCCGCCTTCACGAGCGCCACGATGTCGGGGAACTGCTCGGTGTAGGGCTCGAGGTTGCGGCTGAAGATCCGGACCTCCCCGTCCTTGAAGTGGACCTGCATCCGCAGGCCGTCGTACTTGTAGTCAAAGGCCGCGCGCCCGCCGAGCTTCTCGAGGATTTCCTCGAGGGACTTCAGCCGCTCGGCGAGCATGGGCCGCAGCGGGATGAGCGGCTGGACCTTCACGTCGGCAAGCGCCGCGAAACCGCCGGCGGCCATCTTCTGCGCGACGGTCGCGAGGTCCGGGTGGCGGTTGAAGGCCGCTTCGACCTCGGCCTTCCGCTTCCGGTCCCCGTGCGCATGCGCAAGCGCCTCGATGATCGTGCCCTCGCCGATCCCCACGCGCATCCTTCCAATGAGGAACCGGACGATGTACTTCGCCTCCGGGGGGGAGGCCGAGGCGAGGAGCTCCTGGAGCACCTTGAGTTTTCGCTCGGCCGAACCCTTGCCTCCCGCCGTCGAGATCGCGACAAGCTGGCTGCGCACCTCGGCAAACTCGAGGGGTTCGGCGAAGAGCGTCTTCTGGAGGCCGGCCTCGACGGCCTTGGCCGCAAGCTCGCCGAGGTCGCCCACCGTGCGCATCTCGGCTTCCACGTCCTTCTCGCTTGCCCGCGTGAGGGTCGCCAGGGCCTTCACGACACTCTTGTCGCCAATCCCCACCGGGAGGGCCTCAAAAGCCGGCCCGAGCTGGCCGAGCAGGAAGTTCACGGCGAACGCGAGGTCCTCGCCTTCAAGGGCCTTCAGCCCATCGCCAAGGATCTGCGCGGTCTCGACCCGCGAAGCCGTGGCGTCCGCCTGGTCAAGCGCCTCGGCAAACGCCGCGAACCGCACGATGCCCCCTCCCCCTCGGCCCCTGGGACGACGCTTCGAGGGGGAGGCCCTTGGGCGCCGCTCTAGATGCCTTCGCCGCCCTCGGTGGGCGCGGGGGTTTCCTCTTCCTCGGAGATCTCGATGACAACGCCGCAGGACGTGCACTCGCCTTCGGCGCCGCGGATCCATTGCTCGGTCCCACAGTTGGGGCAGACGATCTTGTGCTCAACGGGGGGCGCAGCCCCCCCCGGCGCGGCCATCGGCGCCGCGCCGCTCCCTTCGGCTTCGAGCGCTTCAAGCCCCGCCAGCGCGGACTCGGGCGGCCCCGGCGAGGGCGCCACCGGCGCTCCCGGAAGCGGCCCCTGCGCCGGGGCCTTCGACCGGCGTCCCCCGCGCGCGGCAAGCCCGATCACGAGGCCCACCGCAACGCCAAGGATGAGGACGAGCTGGGTCGTGCTGTCCCCCGTGATCTTCGAAAGGAGGCCTTCCTGGGCCTTTGCCGACACCGTAACGCCGGCCGTTGCCTGGTAGGCGGCGCCCCCGACGATCTCGACGCCAATCGTGTGGGTCTTGCCCGCATAGGACGAGTCGACCGACCAGGTGAGCGAAACTTGCGTCGAGCCGCCCGGCGGAATCGGTCCGAGCGTCTTCTGGTCCACGTGCTGCTGCCCGTCGATCACGAGCTCGACCTGCACGCCCGTCGCGGTCCCGCTGCCGAAGTTCTTCACGGTGAAGGTAACGCCAACGCTTCCGGCCACCGCCGCCGTCGTGGCGGTGATCCCGAGCTGCGGAGGTTCGACCCGGACATCCGCCTTCAGGAACTCGACGCGGACCGAGAGGTCGGCTGTGGGCGCCGCCCCGTCCACGGAGCGCGCGGAGATACGCAGCGTGTCGTCCGCGGCGTTCGCCGGGAAGGTCGCGATGCGCACGACGGCGCTCCCGCTTTGGCCGGGCAGGAGGTTGAGCTGCGAGCCTGGCGAGCCGCCGATGAGGACCGCGATCGTCCAGCCGGCGATTGGTGTCCGAGAAAGGGTAACGATCTCCGCGCGGTTCCCCGTGTTGCGCACGAACACCGTGAACTCGACCGGCCGCTGGTCGGCGAGGTCGTGGGAGGTCGTGTTCGTCGTCACGAGCGAGTCGGCGTCGAGCGAAAACGTAAACGAGGGCGCCTGGCTCACTTCGAGCGAGCCGACGACGGCCGAAGAGACGGCCGCGCCCCCGCCCTGCGAGACCACCGTCACGTTGACCGACCGCGGCCCGGAAAGGGCCGCGAGGGGGTCCGTCGGAATCTGCAGGACGAGGTTCACGATCGCGACCCGCCCCGCGCTGAGGCCGACAACGCCCGAACCCTGAAGGGCCCAGGACGCCGCCTCACCCGACACCGTCCAGTTGAACGAGTCGTCGCCGTTGCCGCGGTTCGTGATGTTGAAGGAAAGCTGGACCTCGCCTCCAGGCGCCCCGGCCGCCGTGAAGGTCCCGCCGGGGAGCCCCGCCGCCGTCACATTGTAGACCTGCCGGACCGTCGTGCTCACCGTGACGACCTGCGTGTTGCCCGCGCTCCCGTAGACCGTGATCGACACGGGCAAAGGCCCTGCCGAGGCGTTGCCCGAAGGGGTGATGAGGACGGTGACATTGAGGACCTGGAGCGCGTCGATCGTCCCGCCGGCGGGCTGGAACGACACGAACTGCTGGGGCGTGGCCACGAAGCTGTAGGTGTCGTTCGTGTTGCCCGTGTTGATGACCGTGAAGAGGAACGAGGCGGTCTGGCCGGGGGACAAAAGGACGGGGGTCGTGGGTGCCGAGAGGACGAAGCCGTAGACTTTGAGCACGGTCACGGTGAAGCTCACGCTCTTGAACTCCGTCGTGGCGCCGCTGTCCGACTGGAGCGAAAAGCCCTTCACGCCGTCGTGGGTCCCGACCGGCACCGTGAGCGTCAGCGTGACGGTCGCCGACGTGTTGGCCGGAAGGTCAAGGACCGGCTGGTCCACGGAGACCCACGAAGCGACCTGGCCCGTCGGCGAGAGCAGGAATTCATCGGCGGCCGTCCCCTCGTTCTTGACCACGACGGTGAAGGTCTCCGTGGAGCCCGGGAGGAGCGCCTTGTCCTGGACGGTGGGCGTGAGCGACTGGTCGAAGGAGACTTGGAAGCGCAGCGTGAGCGTGTCGCCGATCGAGGGGACGGTCTGCGAGCGGACCTCGATGGTCACCGCGTGGCCCGTTAGGGATTCCTGCACCGTGGGGGGCGCCCTGAGGTACACCGTGACGTTCGTTGAGGCGCCCTGGGGAAGCGTGAAGTTGTCCTGGGAGAACCAGACGGTCCAGCCTGCCGGGTGGACCGCGTCGACCATCGTGTAGGTGTCCGAAATGTTCCCGAGGTTCCGGATGGGCAGGGTAAAGTTGCGCTCGTCGCCGGGGCCGCCCGAGGTCACGTCCTGGAGTCCAGCGACGGTCATGTCGACGGCCCGGACCACCTCGAGGGTAATGTTGGCGTACCCCCAGCTTTCGAACGAGGAGTTCGTGAGGGAGACGACACGGAAGTCCACAAGGTACACGCCGGAGTAGGGGTAACTCGTCTGGACGACGAAAGTCCCCGAGTTCGAAGCCAGCGGGTTGAGCGTATAGTTCTGGGACGCAATCTGAAGGGTCGGGAAGTGCGCGGTCGCCGTGAGCGTGATCGTATCGGGGATCGTGCCGTTGTTGCGCACGGTGAAGGCGATGTTCACGTTCGTGGAGGGCTGGGCGAAGAACGAGGCCGTTGTCAGGCGCACCTCGGGGCGCAGGATGTCGTTCACCGTCACGGTGAAGTTCGAGGCGGCCTCAAGGCTCGTATTGGCAAGGGAGGTCGCGCGCACGGTGAACCCGTGGGCCCCGTTCGAGGGGTCGGAGGGCACCGTGATGGGCAGCGTGAAGGTGAAGTTCTCGTTGGGCGCAAGCGTGAGGTTCACGAAGGGCAGGCTCGCCCAGTTCGCGTCGACCCCCGACACCGACATCGCGTAGGTGTCGTCCAAGTTCCCGCTGTTGCGCACCGTGACAGCAAGCGCGTACGCGCCGTTGCGGTGGCTGTTGGGCAGGTCCGCCGCGCTAAGCTCAAGGCCGAGCGCGCGGCGCGCGTTCAAGAACACGGTGAAGGAGGCCAGCGAGGTCGCGTTCGCGTTCCCATCCGAGACGGCGCGGACCTGGAGGAGCGTCGCGCCCTCGGGCGCCCAGGAGGGCGTCGTGACTTGGACGGTGAAATTTCCCCGCGCGCCCGCCGCGATCGTACCCGTGCCCGTCGGGAAGGTCACCCAGGACTGGTTCTGCCCCGCCTTCTGAAGCGTGACGCCGTCCACCCCGTTGCCGTTGTTGACGACGGAGACCGTGTAACTTACCGTCGTGCCCGGGTCGCCCGTCTGGTAGGACGGCGTGACCGTTGCGGAAAGCGAGAAGGTCTGGTTCACGGTGAGCGCAAGGTTCACGGCCGCGACTCGCGAGGCGTTCCCCGAGGAGCGCACGGTGATGGCGTAGTAGTAGACGCCGGCGGCCGGGGCCGGCAGCGAGGTGACCGCGATCGTTACGGTCACGTTGCCCGTCGCGCCCGTTGCAAGGGAGAGGGTGGAGGAAGAAAGGGTGAGGAGCCCCGCCTGCGTCGTGTTCCCCGCCGCGACGGTAAAGTTGTCGAGCCCCGTGCCGTTGTTGCGCACGGAGACCGTGAAGGGAACCGACGAGCCGGGGGCGCCCGAGAGCGCGCCGACGGCCGAGGTCGCGATCACGTCATAGACCTGGCTGACCTCGAGCGTGAGGTCCACCGTGCGGTTTCGGTAGGGCGTCGACCAGTTGATCGTCCCGGCCGCCTGGA
>JBGPNV010000119.1:0-7942 GCA_041487695.1 Thermoplasmata archaeon
CGGGTCGACGACGCGCGCGCAGCCCTTGCCCATGGGCTGGCGCTGAACGAAAAGGGCCTTGCCGCCCTTCGGCAGACCGCTTCCCTCGAGATGCGCGCGGGCCGCCCGCTCGAGGCCGCGGCCTTCCTCGAGCGCGCCCGCGCCGTCGACCCCACCGACCCGCAAATCGACGTCCTGCTCGGCGAGGCCTTCGAGGCCGCCGCCGACCCCGCGAAGGCCCTCGAGCCCTTCCGCCGCGCGCACGCGGCCTTAGAGGACGACCGCGCAGTGGCCGGGCGTCTCAAGGACACGCTGCGGGCCCTGCGGCAGGACGAAGCCCTCGAGGCGCTCTGTCTCGACCTTGTCAAGAAGGACGCCAAGGACACGGACGCCCTCTTCGACTTGGCCGTCGCGCGGCGCAACCTCGGCAAGCTCGAGGGGGCGCTCGAAGCCCTCGACAAACTCCTCGCCCTTGCGCCCAAGGACGTGAACGCCCTCAACGACCGCGGCTACGTGCTTTCGCTCTCCGGGCGCCACAAGGAGGCGATCCTGTCCTTCTCGAAGGCCCTCGAGGTGAACCCGAAGGCCGAGCACGCGCTGGTGAACAAGGGCCTCGCGCTTCGCAAGCTTGGCGACCACCGGGAAGCCCTCGCCTGCTTCCGCGCGGCCTGCGACCTCAACCCGAAAGACCCGTCGAACTGGAACCTCCTGGGTCTCTCCTATTCGGCCCTCGACATGCACACGAAGGCGATCGAGTCGTACGAGGAGGGCCTGAAGCTCGCCTCGGACGACGGCATGCTGCTCAACAACAAGGGCAAGGCGCTTGCCGACACGGGCGACAACGCGGCGGCCGTCGCCGCCTTTGAAGCCGCCGCGCGTGCGAACCCCAAGGACGCCAACGCGCACCTCAACCACGGGATCTGCCTCTACAGGCTCGGCCGCGTCGACGAAGCCGAGGCCGCCCTCGAGCGCGCTAGAGAGCGAAGGCCGGACGCCGCCGAGGTCCTCTACAACCTCTCACGCATACGGATGGAGAAGCGCGACTTCCAAGGCGCGCTCGGCCTCATCGAGCAGATGCTCAAGGGGAACCCCAAGGACGGCGCCGCCTGGGAGAACCGCGGGATCTGCCTGGACAACCTCGACCGCTTCGAGGAGGCCATCGTCTCCTACGACCGCTCCCTTTCGATCGACCCCGACAGCGCGAGGACGTGGAAGAACAAGGGCGTGGCCTACCGCTCCCTCAAGCGCTACGAGGATGCCCTGCCGTGCTTCGACAAGGCGCACACGCTCGAGCCGAAGGACGAGCGCGCCCTCGAGCTGCGCACGGAGTGCCAGGAAGTCCTCAAGGAGCGCGAGATCGAACGCCACGCGCGCCGCGTCCTCGACTTCGAGTTCGCGCACGGCCGCAAGCCCACGCGCGAGGAAGCCTTCAAGACCGCGGGCGTGCCGATCCAGCACCTTGACGACGCGCTCGCCTACCTTGCAAGCGAGCCGAAACTCGACCTTATGGCGATCTCCCGCGAGGAGCTCATCGACCTCGAGCGCGCCTCGGCCGCCGTGCTCAAGTTCCTCGTGAGCGGCGAGGCGGCCGCCCGCGGCGAGGCGATCCGCGTGACGCTCCCCCAAATCCTCCACGAGTTCCCCGAGACCTCGATCCGCCGGGCCAAGAAGATCCTCAAGTACATCGGCGAGGTCGACCGCGTGAAGATCGACCCGAAGCGCACCGTGACGCCCGAGCTCGAGCGCGCCGTGAGCCTCGCGGTCGAGATCCCGCCGGACCGGCGCAACCTGCGCGAGGTCTCCGTGAGGCTATCGAGCGGGATCCTGCGCTCGAAGCGCGTGCTGCAGATCCTCCAGTCCCTCGAGCGCGAGCTCGAGATCCCGCCCTCGGAGGTCACCATCGGGTCGATCAAGGACGCGGGCTGGAAAGTGCGCCAGGAGGAGGACGACCTCGCCGCCGACGGCGACGCGAAGAAGCGCAAGGTCCGCGAGGAGGAGCCCGAGTTCGTCTTCGACGTGAAGGGCACGCAGCCCGTCCATGCGGCCCCTGCGCTCGCGCGCGAAATGTCGAAGTACGCGGGCGGCGCGGCCCCCGACGCCGTCGAGGGCCCGCCTGTCCAGCGACCCCGCGTCTACTGCTCCGCCTGCAAGATCCGCGGCGCCTCGCACCGGCACACGGAGTGCGGGGAGTTCCTGTGCGACGTCTGCCTCGAGCGCTTCAACCAGGTTGAGCACGTGACCGCAGGCATCAAGCTCCTGTGCCCCGTTTGCGAGCAGCCCATCCGCGACCTTGGCCAGCCAATCGCCAAGTGGGACAAGCTCTAGGGGCCGTGCGCTCCCCACCGCCGCGCCTGCGGCTTCAGCCCGCGACGCTCCGCAGCATCGCGACGACGAACACGCCGCCGTCCGGCCGGGCGAGCCGCGAGAGGGTCCGGGTAAAGGGCACGCGCGTCCCGGTCCTTGCCCGGGCCTTGAAGACGTGGCCGTCGCTCGCCTTCCCGTCGGCGGACCTCCGGCCCACCTCTTGGGCAAGCCAGGCACGCTCCGGACCCCCTGAGATCTCGCGCACGTTCACCGCTCCGACCTCGCTGGGCAGGCGCCCGAAGGAGTCGAGCAGCTCGGCGTCGGCGAACACGACCGTGCCCATCCTACCGATGGCCGCCAGGTACTCGTCGGATGCTCGCAGGCCCTGCAGCTCTTGCCTCATCCCTTTCACCCTCCCGCCTGCCGCGCCTGTGGCTCGCGTGCCTCACCCCAATGAAACTCACGCTCGTCCTCAATCCCGCCGCGTTCACCGCCGCGCGCCGAGTTCTTGACATCTGGCTCGGTCGCCCCGCCCCGGGATGCCTTATATAGGGGAAGTGCTTTTGCGCATTTCCCCGGTGCACCGGATGACCACGATTTACGATGTCCCTGCCGACAAGCTCATTGACGCAGCAGCCCGGCGCCTTTCCGACTTGCCGGAAATCCGGCCCCCGGAGTGGGCGGGGTTCGTGAAGACTGGCGTGCACCGCGAGAAGCCCCCCGTCCGTAAGGACTGGTGGCAGGTCCGCACCGCCGCGCTCCTTCGCAAGGTCTACCTGCTGGGGCCGATCGGCAGCGAGAGGCTCGCCGCGGAATTTGGCGGCAACCGGGACGGGGGCAGCGCGCCCAAGCACCCGCGGAAGAGCTCGCGCAACATCGTGCGCAAGTCCCTCCAACAGCTCAAGGCCGCCGGCCTTGTCGCCGACGAGCCGAAGAACAAGGGCAAGATCATCACGCCGAAGGGCCAGTCGTTCCTCGACAACACGGCCCGCGAAGTCATGAAGGAGCTCGTGCTCAAACAGCCCGAGCTCGGGAAGTACTACTGAAGGCCCTTGGTGGCCCTGGGTCGGGGGCTTTCGCCTTGTCGATGGAGGATGCGGAACTTGACGCGATACGGCGGCGCAAACTTGCGGAGCTCGCGAACCAGCAGCAGGCTGCCGTCGCGCACCAAGAGCAGGCGGCGGCGGTCGAAACCCAGCGCCAGCAGGTCATGCGCGCGATCCTCACACCCGAGGCCCGCGAACGCCTCGGGCGGCTCAAGACCGCGTTCCCCGATGTCGCGGCAAGTGTGGAAGACCAGCTCCTCGCCCTCTACCAGTCGGGGCGGCTTCGAAATCAGGTCGACGACGAGACGCTCAAGCGGATCCTCGCGCAAGTCGTCCCCCGCAAGCGAGACATAAAGATCGAACGGAGGTAACCTGCGATGGCCAACAAGAAGCGACATGCGAAGAAGACGAGGCTGCTCAAGAAGGTCAAGAGCAACCGGCGTGTCCCCGGGTGGGTCATGATCCGGACGAACCGCCGCTTCACGACGCACCCGAAGCGCCACAGCTGGCGCCGCTCGAAGGTGAAGCGGTAGGCCCTTGGCGGGCCCTTAGGGAAGGAGGCGAAGGTCGATGGCGACAGAGGAAGGCGAACAGGAACAGGTCACGATTGCCGTGCCGCTGCGCAGGCTCCTTACGGGCGTCTCGCGCACGCAGAAGGCGCCCTCGGCGATCCCCCGGGTGAAGCGGTTTGTCCTGCGCCACATCGACTCGGAGTGGCGCGACGCGATCTGGGACGAGCGGCGCGGGCAGCACCGCGTGTGGATCGACGACTTCCTCAACAAGACGATCTGGTCGAGGGGCCGCGAGCACGTGGGCGGCCCGCAAGAGTGGATCGCAGGGAAGGACGGCGGGCGGCCGCGACTTGCCACGCGCACGACGGCACGCTACGGGTCCGTCCTCAAGGTGAAGGCCCTCTTTGTCGAGGAGCCCCGGGACGGCGGCGAGCCGAGGCTCGAGGTTTACCTCTACGGGTACGGCGACAAGGAGCGCGAGGAGGCCGAGCGCAAGGCCGAGGAAGCCGATCGCGAAGAGGAACCGGAAGAGGCAGAAGTCCCCGCGCCCGCGCAGAAGAAGGCGAAGGAAGCCCCCGCCAAAGAAGCGCCTGTCAAAGAAGCACCGGCCAAAGAAGCACCGGCCAAGCCTGCCCCCGGCAAGGAGATGAAGCCGCCCGTGTCGAAGTCCGCAGCCGCAAAGCCTGCAAAGCCCACCGAGACCTTGAAGGGTGAGCCGAAGAAGGCGGCGGCCAAACCCAAGAAAGAGGGTGGCGACTGACCGCTTGACGGCTGCGCTTCCCGCCGGCGCGCCCCAGGGCGCGCGTGCTCATCCGACGCGCAGCCACCCTTTCGTTTTGCCACGTGGGGCCAACGGCCAAGGAGGTGTGCGGCTTGGCCCTTCGAGCGATTGACCTCGGCGGCGACCCCTTCTTGGGGGTCTTCTGCATTGCGACCGAAAGGCACCTCTTCATGCCGCCCGGGATGCCCGAGGGCAACGTGCGCGCGCTCGAGGAGGCGCTCGCGGTGCCTGCCCTCACCGTCACGGTTGGCGGGACGCGGGTCATCGGCACGCTGATGGCCGCAAACTCCAGGGGCATTGTCGTCGGGGACATCGGCGTCGAGGAGGAGCGCAAGCCGCTGCGGGAGGCGGGGCTCGAGGTCTACGCGCTCGGCGGGCGGCTGAACGCCGCGGGCAACGTGATCTTATCCAACGAGAAGGCGGCCCTCGTCCACCCGCGGCTCTTGCGGAAGGATGTCCAGGGCATCGCCGACGCGCTTGACGTGGAAGTCGAGAAGGGCACGGTGGCCGGCCTCTACACGGTCGGGTCGGCCGCGATTGCGACGGTGCGCGGCGTGCTTGCCCACCCGAAGATCGACGACGAGGAGATCGAGCAGCTCCAGGAGCTCTTCCACCTCCCCGTCCTGATTGGCACGATCAACTACGGTTCGCCGATGATCGGTTCGGGCGTGGTCGCTAATTCCAAGGGCGCGGCTTTCGGGACGAGCTCCACGGGGATTGAAAAGGGGCGCGTTGCCGAGGCGCTGGGGCTCATCTAGGGCTTCGTCCGCCCTTCAAAGCGAGAACACCCAGACGGCGCCCTGCTCCGGCAGGTCTTCGCGCCCCTCGAGGTCCACTTCGTTCCCTACCCGGATGACTTCCCGTCCTGCCGGGACGAGGTCGAGGAAGGGTTGGAGGTCTTGGATCGATACGGACAAGCCGCCGAACCGGTAGTGCATGGGGACGGCGACCGCGGGCTCGATCGCCTCGATGGTCTTCCAGGCACCCTCGGCGCCGATCGTGAATACGCCGCCCGTGGGGACAAAGAGCACATCGACCGGCCCGATGGCCCCGACCTGCGCGGGCGTAGGCACATGGCCGATGTCCGACAGGTGGCAGAACCGCAGGCCCCCAAGCTCGAAGACCATGATCTGGACTTCCCCGAGCTTTGCGCCCCCCTGCGCGTCGTGGTGCCCAGGGACCGACCGGGCGGAAAAGCCGTTGAAACGGTAGGGAAGGCCGCCCGCGTACAGGGAGGTCGCCGGGCCGGCGACCTGGCGCACGCAGTTGTGGTCGAAGTGGTCGTGGCTCTTCAAGACGACCTGCGCGCGCGCCCGCGGCGCCGGCAGGCCGATCGACTTCCCGTCGTGGGGGTCCGTGACGACGGTGAAGCCCTCGTGGGCCACCTCGAAGCACGACTGCCCGTGCCATCGGATGGTTGCCATCGGACGTCCCCCCCCGCGACCCGGCCGGCCGCGGCGAGCGCTTCCATGAGCGCCGTCGCGATATAGCCCTTTCGCGGGGGCCCACATTATTATCTTCTGCAAGGATAGAAATCGGCCGCGACCGCCCCGCGCTGGTGGCCAGCCCCACGCCCGGGGCCCTCCTGCGCGGGAGCGGCGCCGCGCGAGCGCCCCGCCCTGGCCACCCTAGTCCACATCGACCTGCGCGCGCTGAAGGCGCCCGCTGTAGTCGACGAAGACGGTCTTGATCTCCGTAAACTCGTCGATCGCCGTCGTGCCGGCCTCGCGCCCGCCGTTTCCCGTGTTCTTCGTGCCACCAAACGGCAAGTGCACCTCCGCGCCGATCGTGGGCGCGTTGATGTACGTGATCCCGACGTCCAGCTGCTCGATCGCCTTGAACGCGCGGTTCACGTCGCGCGTATAGATCGAGGACGAGAGCCCGTACTCCACATCGTTGGCCACCCGCACGGCCTCGTCGAAGTCCTCCACCTTGATGACGGCAAGGACCGGCCCGAAGATCTCCTCCTTCGAGATCCGTGTGCCGTGCTTGGCCTCGAAGATCGTCGGCTCGATGAAGTAGCCCTTTTCAAGCCCGGGCCCTACCGCGCGCTTGCCGCCGCAGACGAGCTTGGCCTCCCTCTTGCCGACCTCGATGTACTCGAGGACGGACTTCAGCTGGTCCTCGCTTGCGACCGGCCCCACATCGTTCTTGGGATCCGTGGGGTCGCCGAGCTTCAGCTTCTTCGCGCGCTCGGTGAGCCGCTCCAGCACGTCGTCGTAGACCTTCTCGTGCACGATGAGCCTCGAGGTCGCCGTGCACCGCTGGCCGGCCGTCCCAAAAGCGCCCCAGAGCGCGCCCTCGACCGCGAGTTCGATGTCCGCGTCGTCCATCACGATCTCGGGGTTCTTGCCGCCAAGCTCGAGTTCGACGGTCTTGAGGAGGGCCGCGGCGCGTGTGTAGACGTCCCGACCCGCCGTTGTGCCCCCCGTGAAGGAGACGGCCCGGACCTTCGGGTTCTCCGCAATCTCCCGGCCCACCGTCGAGCCCGGTCCCGTGACCATGTTGAGCACGCCCTGAGGCACGCCAGCCTCCGCCAGCACCTCGACGAGCCTTGCCGCACACAGCGGCGTGATCGACGCGGGCTTGAACACGATCGTGCAGCCCGAGACGAGGGCGGCGCCGAGCTTCCAGGAGGGGATGGCAATGGGGAAGTTCCATGGCGTGATGCAGCCCACGACGCCGATGGGCCGCCGGAAGGTCATCGCAATCTTGTTCGGCATCTCGCAGGGGGTTGTCTCGCCGAGGAGCCGGCGGCCCTCGCCGGCAATGTACTCGAAGAAGTCGATCGCTTCCTGGACATCGCCCTTGCCTTCCTTAATCGCCTTGCCCATCTCCTCCGAGACGAGGTGGCCAAGCTCCTCTTTGCGTGCGCGCAGGATCTGCGCGGAGCGAAGCAGGATCTCGCCCCGCTTCGGCGCCGGCGTCCCCGCCCAGCCAGGGAACGCCGCCTCGGCTGCGGCAATGGCCTTGACAACGTCCTCACGGTTGCCGCTTGCAAAGCGCGCGAGGAGCTTCCCCGTGGCCGGCGCCCGGGTTTCGATCCAGTCCTTGGACGAGGACTTCGTCCACTTGCCGCCGATGAAGACGCCGAACTCGGGGGCCTTCTCGGCCCTGCCTGTCGCTTCGGCCGCCTTCCCCGCAGACCCGACCGCCATGTTTGTGTCTCCGCAGGAACCTCCGGGGCGCGATTTGGCGCCGCTTCGGGGTAACGAGTCCGCGAGTTGGGCCCCGCGCAATTAAACGTTCGTTTCGCAGGGTTCCAGGGGTAGAGGCCCCTCTAGAACACGGCCTGCATCACATACTGCGTTACGAGGCTC
>JBGPNV010000120.1:0-7942 GCA_041487695.1 Thermoplasmata archaeon
ACCGACAGCGCCCACTCGCTCGGCGACGCCTACGACCAGGAGCTCTCGGGCGAGCCGCAGAAAGTCGTCGACAACCTCTACGCCCTCGAGATCGACCTCCAGCACGAGATCGAGACCCACTGGAAGGAGGTCGAGGCGTACCTCGTGACCTTCTTCGAGTCCCAGGGGATCGACCCGCTCACCGCCAAGGAACTCGCCTACATCCCCGGCTTTGAGCTGCTCGCCGGCCTCTTCCAGGTCCAGCACATCCACCGCGAGCGCAAGTTCGACGTCCTCATCCTCGACACGGCACCGACGGCTGACACGCTGCGGCTCCTCTCGATCCCCGATGCGCTCGACTGGTACTACAGGCGCTTTTTCAAGACCTTCAGGCGGGCGGTCAAGGTCGGGCGCGGGACCGTGGGCCGCGTCATGTCGATCCCGTTCCCGACGGACACGGTCGTCGACACCATCGGGCTCCTCCACGAGCGCGTGCGCGATGTGAACGCGATCCTCACGGACCCGAAGTTGACGAGCGTCCGGATCGTCGTGAACCCCGAGAAGATGGTGATCAAGGAGGCCCAGCGGACGCTGTCGTACCTCTGCCTCTTCGGCTTCTACGTCGATGAGGTCGTGGTGAACAAAGTGATCCCCGAGGAAGTGTCGGACCCCTATTTCCGGCGCATGAAGGCGGACCAGGGCGCCTACCTCAAGACGATCGACAAGGAGTTTTTCGGCATCCCGATCGACCTTGCGCCCGTCTTCCGGCGCGAGGTCCTGGGGCTCGAGGCGCTGCGGATGTACGCGGCGGAGCTCTACAAGACCCGGGATCCCCTCGCCTTCGTCGACCTGCCCTCGCCGATCCGCGTCGAGGCCGACACGGACGACGAAATCCAAGTCTCGCTGAACATGCCCTACCTCGAGTCGGAGAAATTCGACGTCTACGCAAAGGGGTCTGAGGTCATCGTGCGCTATGGCAACTTCAAGCGCTCGATCATGCTGCCCTACACGTTGGCTGGCCGCGAGATCCGCGGCGCCACGTACAAGGACCGGCGGCTGCAAATCTCCTTCGGTGGCAAGACGCGCTCGCAGACCGCCCTGGCCGAGGAGGAAGCGCGGCGGGCGCACGAGGGCGGCGCAAAGGACGAACAGGAGGTCGAGGGACATGGCGAAGAAATCGGACTCTAGGCGGACGGGCGATGCGGGGTTGGACGATGTCGTTGAGAAGCTGCGCCGCGACGCGGCGCCGGCCCTTGCGCGGGCGCTCAACCTCGACAGCGCAGAGGCCATCGAAGCCGCGCTGAACTCCGGCATGGAGCTCCTGCTCGCCGCGCGCGCGGTCGTGCGTGCGCTGCCCCTGCCTCCCGAAGCGCGCGAGCACCTCGACCGCGCGGAAAGCGAGGCCCTTCGCGCCGCCCGCATGGCAGCTCGCGGAGTCAAAATGCCGGGCGGCAAGCGTGAGGGGAGCGCCGCCAAGCAGGTGAAGGTGGACTTCGGCGCGGCCGGCAAGGGCGCCCTGCGCAAAGCAAAGCGCTAGATGTGCCGGGCCTGCTGGCACCTTCAAATATTCAAGCGGCCGATCGACGCGCGGGCGGCGCCAGAAGGCCGCCCGCCGAGGCGCGGCCCGATGGCGACCCACCCGAAGATCAAGAGCGGTATCTTCGGGCTCAACCGGATGCTCGATGGGGGCCTCAACGAGCACTCCACGACGGTCGTCATCGGCGCCTCGGGCGCGGGCAAGACGACGGTGGCCACGCAGTTCCTGCGCCGGGGCCTCCAGGACGGCCAGGAAGGCATCTATATCACGCTCGACGAGCCGCCGGACCAGATCATCAAGGAAGCCCAGATGATGGGTTTTGAAGACATCAACCGCGCGCTCGAAGAGGAGAAGTTCGTCTTCATCGACGCGTCGGGCAAGCAGTTCCGCGAGTTCATCCTCAAGGAGCTGCAGGACTTCGTCTCCTCGTGGGGCTCGAGCGATGCGCGGATCGTAATCGACCCGCTCACGCCCGTATTGTGGGCGACGCCGACGAAGTACGAGCAGCGTGAACTCCTCTCGTTCCTCTTCAAGCAGGCCAAGCGCATCGGCACGCTGCTCGCCACGCTCGAGGAGCACTCCTCGGAGGCGAGCCTCTCCGCCCCCGAGACGGTGATCCCGATGTACCTTGCGGACAACATCATCCACCTCCAGTCGCACATCAGCGGCGAGGTCATTTCGCGCAGCGTGAGGATCCTGAAGACGCGCTCCTCCAACCACAGCAACCTGATCGCCCCGTATGATATCCGGCGCGGCCTCGGGGTGGTCGTGAGGCCCCAGGTCCACGACCACCACACGGGCGAGGCGGCGGCCGACTTCGAGGCGCAGTGGAAGAAGATTGTCCGCGAGAAGCTGAGCGACCGTGAGGTGCCCTCGCCCTCGGCGGCCCGCGTGCGCCAGATCCTTGCCGACCTTTCCCCCGACCCGATCCTCGGCATGGCCCCGCAGGAGTTGCTCGACCTCATCCTCGAGGACGCGGCGAGCGCGCGCAAGTGAGGGGGTGAGGTCGCCTGCCAGGGTCCAAGGCGCGCGGGCGGCTTGGCGCCGCGCTCCAGCAGGCGCTTGGCGGGAGGCTCGAAGTGCGCCCCGCGGCCGAGAGCCGCGCGCCGGGCGCGGGCCTTTTCGCCAACGCGCCAAGGGCGAGGCTCTTCCAAGCCCTGCTCGACCGGCCGCTTTCAGGGGCCGCCTCGCTTGCGCGCGCCACGCGGCTGGCGCCGGCCTCCGTGCGGTGGCACCTCGCGGCCCTCAGCGACGCAGGGCTCGTGGGCAGCGCGCCGTTGCCGGGCCACCCGCGCTACTTTGCCACCGGCGCGGTGGAGGAGGAGGACCGCAGGGCGCTGGCCGCCTTGAGGAGCCCCCACGCCCTCGCCGTGCTCGCCGTGGTCGTGCGCTCCCCAGGGCTCACACTGACAGACCTGGCCAAGGAGATTTCCACGTCCCCCCAAGGCGTGCTGCGCGCGCAGCGCGCGCTTTCTCCCTTCGGGTTCCTGGAGCCCCTCAAGGACGGCCGGCACACCCGCCTGTACCCGGCCAGCGCCCTCAACGGGTTCCTTTCCCTCCAAGCGGCCCAAATGCCCCGGCGGTTCAGCCGCCTCGAGGCGGCGCTCAAAGCGGCCGGCGAGAGCGTTTCGGTGACAAGGCGCGGCCGCGAGGAGATCATATTCCAAGTAGGCCGTCGGGGCGCCAGGCGCGAATTTCGCCTGAGGGCGGCAGCGGCCCTTGCGCCGGAGCCCCTGAGATAGACAGGCCCGACCGCGCCATCAAGCCTATATTCCCCGTTCACCACCCACCCGTGATGACCAAAAGGCGCCGGCGCAAGTACCGAACCCGCGCGAGGGAGAACCGCTGCGCCACCTGCGGGAATTGGCGCAACGAAGAAGAGGAGTGCACGAATCCCTTCTGCCCCATGTTCCGCGGCCCCCAGCGCAAGGTCACGGCCTAAGGGGGCCCCCCCGGGGGCGCCCTCAAGGGGCCCGTTTTGGCCCTTCGACGGATTCGAAATTCGCCGTCCGGCGCCCCGGCGCGACCTCCGCCCCGTCGCCGACAACCGTGCCGCGCGAGACCCGCGAACCGTCGCCGATGAAGGCCCCGTGGCCGACGACGGACATTTCGATCCGCGCGCGGGCCCCGACGCGCACGTCGTCGAGCAGGACGCTGTCTGCGATGACGGCGCCCTCGCCGACCACCACGCCCCTCCCGAAGCTCACGTTGGGCCCCACCCGCGCGCCGGGGAAGAGCTCCACCGAAGGTGGGATGAGGCAGGGGGGCTCGACCTCGACGCCCAGGAGCCGCTTGCGCAGGCGGTAGCGCGCCCGGTCGGCGTTCATGAGGAGCCGGTGGGCCTCAATGTAGTCGAGCGGCTTGCCCGCGTCGATCCAGAAGTCCCCCGACGCGTAACCGTAGAGCCCCTTGGAAATGAGGGCGGGGAAGGTTTCTTGCTCGATAGAAACGGGCCGGCCGGGGGGAATGAGGTCGAGGACCTCGGGCTCGAGGATGTACGTGCCAGCATTGATGAGGTTCGAGAAGGCCTCCTCCGGGCGCGGCTTCTCCTTGAATTCCAGGATCCTCCCGTCCTCGCCAAGGCGCGCAATCCCGTAGCGGGTGGGGTCCTCCACGGGCCACAGGTGGAGCGTGCCGAGCCCTTTGCGCCGCTTGTGGAACTCCACCATCGACGTGAGGTCCACGGAGGCCACGACGTCGCCGTTGAGGACAAAGAAGCGTTCGCCGCCGAGGTCCTGCGCGAGGTTCTTGACGGCGCCGGCCGTGCCGAGCGGCACGCTCTCCTCCACGAGTTTCACAGGCAGGCTCGGCGGGTTCTCCTTGAGGTAGGCGGCAATCTTGTCTGCCAGGTAGTTCACCGCGAGCAGGACGCCGTCCACGCTGCGGGGCAGCCGCTCGAGGATCCGGACAAGCATGGGCACGTTGAGGACCGGGAGCAGGGGCTTCGGCGTCGTGTAGGTGAGGGGCCGCATCCGGGTCCCGAGCCCGCCGGCGAGGATCGCGGCTTTCAAAGGGGGCGACCTCCGCGGGCCTACTGCGGGTGGATGCTCACGATGCTGCTTCCGCGGACAACGACCGTGCCGAGCTTGGAGGCGCCCTTGTCGTTGCGTTCCTCGGCGTCTGCAACCACGAGGTTCATGTGCTCGTCGAAGCCCACGAGGGTCCCCTCCATGTGGCGCTTGTCCTTGAGCGCGAGCTCGACCCGCGTGTTCAGGGCCTTTTCGAGAACTTGGAGGGGGAGTGCCATAAGCGGACCGAGCCAGCGGCAGGACAGGGGGCCGGTCGGGATTTGAACTGTCGTGTCCCCCTGCAAGGTGCCCCCCCGCGGTGGCGAGGGCGTCCGCTCGACCAACCGTGGTGCGAGAGGCGGAATTTGAATCCGCGTTATGAGCTTGGCAAGCTCACGTACTAACCAGCTATACTACTCCCGCAGGGGGAACTTTGCACCGAGCGTGCGATATATAATACAAACGG
Organism: Thermoplasmata archaeon; assembly: GCA_041487695.1. Lineage (GTDB taxonomy): Archaea > Thermoplasmatota > DTKX01 > DTKX01 > DATEUP01 > DATEUP01. Next base: position 4,991 of record JBGPNV010000120.1, read on the forward strand.
GGCGCAGGATTCCGCGCGAGGGCGCGAGGGCGCGAAGCAACGGGTCGCGCGTGTATCGGAATCTATTTCGCCGCCCTCGCTGTGGCTTTGCGGGGGCCCTGATGCGCGCGCAGGTGTCTGAGTCGATCCGCGGGCTTGGCGTCCTGCCGCAGCCAGACGCGGTTGACGCGATCACGGGCGCCGCCGACCCGGAGGGGGCCCTTGGCGCGGTCCTTCACCACCTCAGGGGGCTCGAGGAGCCCCCAGTGCTCCTCTCGAAGGCGCTTGTCGAGTCGATCCTGACGGGGCAGGCCCGCGGCCTGCCGCCGTCGGGGGCGCTGCCGCGCGCCTCGAGCATCCACCCGGCGGCCGACGTCGAGGCGGACGTCCAGGTGCTCAAGGACCCCACGGGCGAGTCGACGTGCGAGGGGCGCCTCCAGGACTTCGAGCGCTATTTCCGCGACCGGCTGGTTCGACTCCGGCGGATCCTGCGGGCGCGGAGGGAGTCCTCCGGCGCGCAGGAGATTGCCCGGCTGAAGGCGCGGGCCGGCGGCGTGCGCGCGATCGGCATGGTCGGAGACGTGCGCAGGTCGCCGGGCGGCGGCGTGTACTTTGACCTCGAGGACGAGACGGGCTCCGTGCGCTGCGTATGCGGAAAGCGCGCGCCGGCGCCCGTGGACCTCGTGAACGACGAGGTCGTCCTCGTCGTCGGCAACCTCGCGGCAGGCGCCGACCCCGCGCTCTTCGTCGACGAGGTCGTTCGGCCGGATGTGCCCTCCTCGACACCGGTGCGCCGGGGCACGGAGGACGTGGCGGCCGCCTTTATCTCGGACATCCACGTGGGGTCGAAGACCTTCCTGGAGCCGAACTGGAAGAAGTTCCTCGCGTGGCTGAAAGGCGACTTCGCGCGCCAAGACGACCTCGCGCGCAGGGTGAAGTACCTCGTAATCTCGGGCGACCTTGTGGACGGGGTGGGCGTATTCCCGAACCAGGAGCACGCGCTGGCCATCGCCGACCTCGAGGAGCAGTACGAGACGCTCGCGGGGTACCTAAGTGAGCTGCCCGACCACATCGAGGTTATCATGTTGCCGGGCAACCACGACGGCGTGCGTCCCGCCGAGCCCCAGCCGGCGCTTCCCCCGCGCGCCAGGCGCGCCTTCGATTCGCAAATCCACTTCCTCGGCAACCCTTCCGAGGTCGCGCTCGACGGCGTCCACGTCCTCGCCTACCACGGCCGAAGCTTCGACGACCTGGTGACGAACATCCAGGGGATGAGCTACCGCGCGCCCCTCGACATGATGGAAATCCTCATGCGCAAGCGCCACCTCGCGCCGATCTACGGGGACAAGACGCCGCTTGCCCCCGAGCACCGCGACTGGCTTGTCATCGACGAGGTGCCCGACATTTTCGTGACGGGCCATGTGCACCTCACGGGCGCTCGGACGTACAGGTCGGTGCTCCTCGTCCACGACTCGGCCTGGCAGTCGCAGACGGAATACCAGAAAATGATGAACCTCGTGCCGGACCCGGCCCGGGTGCCCGTGGTGAACCTGCGCTCGCGGGACGTTTCTCTCGTCCAGTTCTGACACAAGGCCGCGCGCGCCTAGTAGTTCTTCTCGCCGTAGGCGCGCCACTTCTTGCGGACGAAGAAGTTGTAGCCGGCGGCAGCCGCGTTCACGGCGACGAGCCCAATGAGCAGGACATAAACCGAGTTGATGAACCCGGGGTCGAGCTGGCGGTCCTGGTGGTAGTTGATCGTGGCGACCGTGAGGTCACGCCGTTCGATCACGATGTAGTACTTGTCGGATTCCGGCGAGCTCTGGAGGAAGTTCCACCGAGGGGACGGAGGACCCCACGCCGCGGCCGGGTCCGTCTCGACCTTGGGGGAGCCGCCCTCCGGCCGCACGAGGGTGAGCCGGAACGAAGTCACATTGCGCGCTTCAAGGATCGTGTGGCTCACCCGCCATGCATTCGTCCCCCACGCCCAGTCGTCGTGCTGGTAGACGCTCACGTTGAAGTTGCCACCGTCGACGGAGGTGATCTCCACCCACGCCAAGTAGGAAGAGCCCGTGAAGTCTGAGGTGACGTTGAAGGGGGCGGTGATGACTCCGTCCTGGGAGCGCAGGCCAAGCTCGATGTTCTTGTCGTAGTCGATCTGGCTGTCGATGAGTGGACCCAGCGCGGCAATCATGACAAAGAAGAAGACGGCAAAGCCCGCCGTCACAAGCCCCGTGCTGTACCCGTGCTTTGCGATCAGGTAGCGCTGCTCGCCGCCGGAGGCCGCCTGGACTTCGAAGGCGCCGAAAGCCACGGCGGTCACATTGAGGAGGAGCGCGCCGAGCAGGATGATGAACATGAGCGCGGGCAGCGGGACGTAGAGCGGGTCAAAGGTCCCGCCGCCCACACTCCACACGACGAGCGTGAGGACGAGGACGAGGATCGAGAGGGCCGCGTACCCCGCGCGCCGCACGAGCCGGAACTGCTGCTTCTTCTCGGAGAGCGCGAGAAGGTTGTCGGCGGCGCGCCCTCCTCCCTCGCCGATCACGAGACCTTGAGCCCTGCGCGCGTGTCTTATACTTTGCGAGGGAGGCGGCGCCTGCGAGATTCACCCACGGGGGCCCACGCTACCGGAACTTGTTGAAGACCCCGCGACGGCCGCCCAGGTTGGCGCCCCGCTTCAGCGCAAGCTGGCGGAGCAGCTCCTCTTCCTCGCGGGAGACCTCCTGGGGAACGTCGATGACGGCGTGGACGAGCATGTCGCCGCGGGAGGCGCTGCCAAGCCGCGGCATGCCGAGCCCGGGCAGGCGCAAGAGGGCGTTCGCCCGCGTGCCCCGCGGGATCTTCACGCGGGCCGTGTCCCCCGAGATTGTGGGCACCTCGACCTCGCCCCCGAGCACCGCGACCGGGTAGGGGACGGCCGCGTCGACATGGAGGTCGTCGCCTTCGCGACGGAAGTGCATGTCGGGGATGACC
>JBGPNV010000121.1:0-7763 GCA_041487695.1 Thermoplasmata archaeon
CCGACGAACTCCTTGCCGACATCGACAAGGAAACCGTGCCGATGCGCGACAATTTCGACGGGACGCTCAAGGAGCCCGATGTGCTCCCTTCGAAGGCGCCCAACCTCCTCCTCAACGGGTCGCAGGGGATCGCCGTCGGCATGGCGACGAACATCCCGCCGCACAACATGGGGGAGCTCTGCGAAGCCCTGAGCGCGCTCATCGACAACCCCGAGCTGCCTGACCACGAACTCTTCCGGATCGTCCCGGGCCCGGACTTCCCGACCGGCGGCATCATCTACGGCCGCGGGGGGATTGCGGAGGCGTACACGACCGGCCGCGGCCAGATCCGAGTGCGGGCAAAAAGCCACGTCGAGCCGATGGAGAAGGACAAGAACCGGATCATCGTCGATGAGATCCCGTACGCGATCAACAAGTCGAGGGTCCTCGAGCAGATCGCGGAGCTTGTCAAGGCGCGCAAGATCGAGGGGATCACGGACCTGCGCGATGAATCGGACAAGGACGGCATGCGGATCGTCATCGAGCTGCGCCGCGACGTCTTCCCCGAGATTATCCTGAACCAGCTCTACAAGCACACGGAACTGCAGTCGACCTTCGGCGTGATCAACCTCGCGCTCGTCGAGGGCCAGCCGCAGGTGCTCACGCTGCGGGCGATGATGCAGCGCTTCCTCGAGTTCCGCGAGCTTGTCATCACGAAGCGCACGCAGTTCGACCTCGGCAAGGCGCGCGACCGCGCGCACATTCTGGAAGGCCTCGTGAAGGCCGTCGAGCAGATCGACGCGGTGATCAAGGTGATCCGGGCAAGCAAGGACGCGGAGGCGGCCGAGAAGAGCCTCATCTCGCACTTCTTCTTCAGCGAGGTCCAATCGAAGGAGATCCTGAAGATCCCCTTGCGGAGGCTCACGAGCCTCGAGATCAGCGAGCTGAAGCAGGAGCTTTCCGACGTCCAGAGGCTCATCCAAAGGCTGGAGAAAATCCTCTCGGACCGCAACGAGGTGCTCGCAATCATCCGGGCGGACCTTGCGGAACTCAAAGAACGGTTCGGCGACGAGAGGCGCACGGAGATTGTCGACGACCTCGCCGACGTCTCGCTCGAGGACCTCGTCCCCAACATCGAGGTCGTTGTCACGATCTCGCACGAGGGCTACATCAAGCGGCAGACCCCCGACGTGTACCGCTCGCAGAAGCGGGGTGGCAAAGGGCGCATTGGCGCGACCACGAAGGAATTGGACTTCATCGAGTCGGTCGTGACCGTGAAGAACCACAACTACCTCCTCTTCTTCACCTCGAAGGGCCGCGCGTATTGGCTGAAGGCCTTCCAGATCCCCGAAGGCAAGAGCGTGGCCAAGGGCCTGCCGATCATCAACCTCCTGCCGCGCCTTGAGAGCGGCGAGCTCATCGCGGCCCACATCCCCGTCGAAAAGTTCGAGGAGGGCAAGTACCTCCTCTTCACGACGAACCGGGGCACGATCAAGAAGACGTCGCTCACGCAGTTCTCGAACCCCCGGGTCACGGGGATCATCGCAACGGTTCTCCTCGAAGGCGAGCGGATCGTCGATGTGCGGCTGTGCACCGATGAGGACGAGGTCGTCATCGGCACGAAGCACGGCCAGGCCGCAAGGTTCGATGCGAAGGCGGCGCGCGCGATGGGCCGCAGCGCCCATGGGGTGCGGGGCATCCGGCTGCGCGCCGGCGACGAGGTCGTCGGGACAGCCATCGTGAAGGAGGCGGACACCCTGCTCTCGATCACGGAGAACGGTTACGGGAAGCGCTCGCCGATCGCGGCCTACCGCAAGACGAACCGCGCGGCCTCGGGCGTGAAGAACATGAAGGTCACAGACAAGGGCGGCCCGGTCGTCGCGATCCGGAAGGTCGACGAGACGGACCAGATCCTTGTCACGACGAAGTCGGGCATGATGATCCGCACGAAGGTCGCCGAGGTCTCGGTCCTGGGGCGAGCCACGCAGGGCGTGCGTGTGATCCGGCTCGACGAAGGGGACCGCGTAATCGGGGTCGCGCGGCTCGTCGAGAGCGAAGCGGAGATCGGGGAGTACCGTGCGGTCGAGGAGACCGCGCCGCCGCCGGGCGAGGAAGGCGAGCCCGAAGGGGACGAGCCGGAAGATGGCGCTGAAGGCGGAGAGGACGGCGGAGAGGACGGCGGCCAAGAAGGCGGCGAGGAAGGCGGCGACGAGACGCCGCCGCCTGGCGACGACGCGAAGTAGCGCGGGCGGAGCGCGTCCAGCCGCGCGGCGAATCCTTAAATGCGGGCGCCGGGCTAAGTGGAATCCCGTAAGGGACGAGGCCCCGCACGTGTTCTGCCCGAACTGCAAATCCCTGCTCTTCCCCACGGGTTCGGGCATGATGGTGTGCCGAAAGTGCGGCACGAAGGTATCGAGCGGCAAAGAAGACGCGGCGGCGGGCAAGACGCGCTCGCTCATGGAGGAGAAGGAGCGGCTCGTCGTCGACAAGAACGAGCCGGAGATCTTGCCAAAGACGCGCACGATGTGCCCGAAGTGCAGCTTCAACGAGGCGTACTGGATGATGAAGCAGACGAGGGGCGCCGACGAGCCGGAGACGCGGTTTTACATTTGCGTACGGTGCGGTAAGAGGTGGAGAGAGAATCAATAGGTTTACGCGCGTCTAGCCGCAGGAGCCGTTAGGTCCGCTTGCCCGCCCTCGACGTTGAGTCAAGTCGAAAGAAGAGGTAAAACCCAACCGCCGAAACGCCGGCGGCAATTGCCGTCCCCAAGGGGCCGGGCCCCGCCGGGGGACCGCGGATCAGAAAGTCGGCAAGACCGATGACTGCCACCCCAAGTCCCAGGAGCCCGAAGATTGGAGCGCTGATGTATGCCAGCCCGGCAAAGAAGCCGCGGTTGTCGGGTGCTTTGGCCAATGGCCGAGGCTCGAGAGGCGATTTCGGGGCCCTAGGCGCATCGAGTGCAGGCTCGTCGGGCATTCGATGCTCACTGAATACTCTTGGCGGCCCCTAGCACTTCATCGACGTGCCCGTCGACCCGCACCTTCGCCCACACCTTCGCGACCTTCCCATCCGGCCCAATCAGGAATGTCGTCCGCACCGTCCCCATGTAGGTCTTCCCATAGTTCGACTTCTCGCCCCACACGCCGTACTTCTTCTGCACTTCCTGCTCGGGGTCCGAAAGCAGCCTAAACGGCAGGTTGTACTTGTGCCGGAAGTCTTCGTGGCTCGCGACCGTGTCGCTCGACACGCCTAGGATCACGGTGTCCTTGAACTCGCCCGACCGGTCGCGGAAGTCGCAAGACTCCCTCGTGCAGCCGCTCGTGAAGTCCTTGGGGTAGAAGTAGAGCACGACTTTCTTGCCCTTGAACTCCGACAACTTGACATCCCGGCCTTCGTGGTCCTTCGCCTTGAAGTCCGGCGCCTTTTCGCCCGCTTCGACCATTCCTTCGCACCCTGCACCCCTCGAAGAGCGCGCAGGCAAAAACGCTTGCTCCAAGGGCGGTTCACTCGACCCCCCATACCGTTTATCTACCCCGCCAGCAATCGGGGTTAAGTCTCGGGGGAAGGGAATGGCATTCAAAGCCAAAGTGAAGGCGGACATCCTGAAGGAAATCATCAACGTCGTCGCCACGCTCGTCGACGAAGTCAAGCTCCAAGTGGGGCAGGACGGCATCTCGCTGAAGGCCGTTGACCCGGCCCATGTCGCGATGGTCGAGCTGAAACTCTCGAAGGATGCCTTCGAAGAGCTGAAGGCGACCTCGGGGGAACTTGGAATCGACATCGAGAAGCTGAAGGACGTCCTCAAGCTCGCGAAGGCGGGCGACGTCCTCTCCGTCGAGCACAACGAGGACCAGAACAAGCTCGTCCTTTCGATCGCGAACATTACCCGCCGGATGTCGCTTGTCGACACGACGGGGATGAGCGACCCGAAGGTGCCCAACCTCGCGTACCCCGCGAAGGTCACGCTCTCGGTCGACGACCTCAACCAGGGGATCCGCGCGTCGGAGTCCGTCTCGGACCACATCTCGCTGCGCCTCGCGCCCGAGGGCTTCGAGCTTGCCTGCGAGGGCGACACGGACAGCGTGTCGCTGAAGCTCAAGAAGGACCTGTTGAAGGCGCTCGAGGCGAAGGAAGCGGCCCGCTCGCTCTTCTCGCTGGACTACTTCTCGAACATGATCAGGGCGATCCCGCCGGGGCAGGATGTCACCCTGAACCTCGGGAACGACTACCCCGTGCGCGTGGAATTCAAGATCGCCGAGGGCGACGGGAGCGTCATGTACCTCCTTGCGCCGCGGATTGAGAGCGAATAGGCGGCCACGCAGGGGCCAGCCCATTCGCCCACCCGGGCCGAAGGCTTATTTCGCCTGCGGGCGGATGATCGAGGGATGGTGAAGCCGCTCGAACTTGGCGCCATGTTCCCGTTCCTGCAGGAAGGCCGGGACGCGGTGAAGACCTACGGCGTCACGATCGAAGACTTGGTGAGCGGGCGCAGCTGGGAGCAGGCTCGCAAGCGCGGCTTCGCGCGGACCGACGCGGCGTTGAACGGCGAAGAACTCGACGACCGCACCTCGACGGGCAAGGAGGACCTGCTCCTCGAGGAAGTCCTTTCGTACCTCTACGCGCGCATCCTCGTCTCGGCCGTCAACGACCCCTACCTTACCAAGAAATTCTGCCTGGCCGAGGCCAAGCGACTGGAGAAGCGCCTCAAGCGGCTCAACACGCAAGAGGCCGGCGCGGAAGGCGCCTCGGGCGAGGAGCTTTCGCCGGGCGTGCGCCGCGTCCTCGAACACCTCGGCGTGGACTTCAAGGAGTTCCCGGACGGCCGCCTCGGCCTCCACTTCACGGACTACCTGAAATTCGCCTCGCTCATCGGCGACAAGAACTGGGTGCTTTCCACGCAGGACATCGACAAGGGGGTCGTCCGCCTGACTCACGAAAAGGCCTTCCGCGTCCTCGAGGAGGCCTACCGCTACAGGCTGAACTCCGAGCTGCCAATGCCCGTCTCGGAGGTCCTCTACCAGCGGATCGAAACAGACGCTGAACGCCTCGCGACGGTGGTCAAAGAGGCTCGTGCGCGCTTCGAGGGCACGGGCGGCGTGCTCGACGAGGCCTCCTTCCCGCCGTGCATCAAGCACCTGATGGAAATGACGGGGAAAAGCGAAAACGTCCCCCACATGGGCCGCTTCACGATGGTGGCATTCCTCCACACGATCGGCTACGACAAGGAGGGGCTCGTGTCCTTGTTCTCGCGCTGGCCCGACTTCAACATCTCGAAGTCGATGTACCAGATCCAGCACATCATCGGCGAGATCTCAGGGACGGAGTACACCCCGCCGATGTGCTCCACGATGAAGACCTACGGGATTTGCTACAACCCCGACAGCCTGTGCCAGACGATCAACCACCCCTTGAACTACTACCGCAGGAAGTTGCGCGCCTCCGGCAAGGTACCGCCTCCGGAGCCCAAGGCCAAGGACGAGGAAGCCGAGGGGGCGCGCTGATGGGGATGGAGCGGACCTTTGCGTTCCTCAATGAGTCGTTCAAGGCGTATTATTCCAAGAACGCGCTCCCGCCTCCAGCGGGATTCCAGCAGCGCGAGTTTGGCTTCATGTACCACGGGGAGACGTATTTTCGCCGCCACCTGGGGTTCGGCAGCCCGGACCTTCTCAAGCTCGACATCCTCAGGAGGCCCCCCGCCCACGTGTACCACTCGGCGGCCTACTACGACAACCCGTCGGCGCACACGATGATGGAGAAGGGTTGGGTCGGGGCGGACCTGATCTTCGACCTCGACGCAGACCACCTCGAGGGCGCCGACAAGATGTCGTACGGCGAGATGCTGGCGGCCGTCAAGGTGAAATTCAAGACGCTCGTCGACGACTTCCTGGTCGGTGAGTTCGGGTACGGCGAGAAAGACCTGCACCTCGTGTTCTCGGGCAGCCGCGGCTACCACTGCCACGTGCGCGACCCGCGCGTCCGAGAACTCAACTCGCCGATGCGGCGCGAGATCGTGGACTTCGTGACGGGGAAGATCGACAGCGACGCCTTTGTGCGGGAAGAGGCGGTCGAAGCGCGGTTGGGAAGGCCCATGAAGTCGCTTCGAATGCCCCCGGCCGACGCCGGCGGCTGGCCCGGGCGGCTTTCCCGCGCCACCCTCGAGCAGCTCAAGGGGGTTGCGGCCGACCCCCGACCCCCTGAAGAGAAAGCCAAGGAACTCGCGCAGGCTACGGGCGTTCACACGCGTGAGGCGAAGGCGCTCGTCGATGCCCTTTCGGGAAATCCGGACTCGGTGGCCAAGAGGCTTGGTTCGATCTCCGAGGGCGTTGCGGACATCCACCAGGGCATCGGGGCCCAGACATTCCGCCACCTCTTCGCCTTCCAGCTCAACCGGCTGAAGGGCTGGTGCGACGAGCCCGTTTCCTCCGATGTCAAGCGCCTGATCCGCGCCCCCGGCTCCCTCCATGGCAAGACGGGCCTCCGCGCCGTGCCCCTCACCCGCGACCAGCTCGATGCATTCGACCCGCTCGTCGAGGCCGTCGCGCTCGACGACGAGCCCGTGAGGATCACGGCTTCCCCCGCCGCCAAGCCCTTCACGCTGATGGGGCAGGAATTCAAGCCCGCACCGGGCCCCACGACGCTCCCCCGCTTCGCGGCGGTCTTCCTCATCACGCGCCGCCAGGCACTGCTGGAGGGCGACACGCCGCCCCCGCCGCCTCCCCCTAAGCCCGCCGACGCCGCCGCAGGTAAACCAGGCTGAGGGCGGCCGCAGCAGCGACAGCCGCGCCGACGCCGCCGAGGACCAGCAGGTTGGCTCCACCCGTGGGGTTCGCGGTCCCATTGGTCGGCCCGCCGCCGTCCGGCGGCGGCGGGGGCGGCGGCGCTTCCGTGCCCGTGACCGTTACGTTGAACGTCACCGAGGCCGCGTTGCCGGCGCGGTCGGTGAGCGTGAGCGTGACCGTGTAATTGCCCGCCGCCTCGAAGGTCCAGGGCACAAAACGCCCGTTGAGGGACCTTGAGGTCCCCGGCCCCTCGATCAGCCACTCCACGGTGAGGATCCCCACGTTGTCCGTGCTGTTCTCCGCGTTCAGCGTGATGGGCTCCCCGACAAGCGCCGCCTGCGCGACCTGCGCCTCGAGCAGGGGCGCCGTTCTGTCCACGACGCTGACGTTGAAGGATCGCGACGCCGAGTTGCCCCCCGCGTCCGTGACCGTGAGCGTCACGGGCCAGAGGCCCACACTCGCAAAGGTGTAGCTTGCGTTTCGCGTCGTGAAGCTGTGGGAGGCAAAGCCGTCGACGAGCGCCCAGGTGAAATGCGCAGTCTCGGGGAAGGTCGGGTCGTTGTCCACAAGGCTGCCGGGGGCGAGCGTGAGCGGGTTGCCGAGCGCGACCTCCAGGTCGTCCAGCCTGCCGAGAACCGGCAGCGTCCGGTCGAGGGCCGTGATGTTGAACTCGTCCTCAAAGAGCCCCTCGTTGCCGCTCGGGTCGACGACGTGGAGACTCACGTGCGTCACGCCAGGATTCGTAAGCTGGAGCAGGGCCGTGATCCCGAAGGCGCGGCTGGTGCCGTCCGGCCCCGTGAAGATCCACTCGAAGGTGCCCGCTTGGCGGAAGAGTGGGTCGTTGTCCGTCGAGGCAAGCGCGTCCAGGGACACGGAGGACCCGGCAAGGGCAAGGCGGTCGCTGCCGCCCTCCGCGACGGGCGCCGTCGCATCGAGCGCCATGATCGTGAAGGCAAGGGCGGCCGCATTGCCCCCGCTGTCGTTCACCTGGAGGAAGAAGGAGG
>JBGPNV010000122.1:0-7733 GCA_041487695.1 Thermoplasmata archaeon
GCAGGTCATGGTCGAGGAGAATGGCATCGCTAGGCTCGTCTCGAACGAGCTCTTCTACCACAAGAAGACGGGCGCGGAAAAGCACGACCTCATCGTGCTCGTCGGCGACTACCAAGGCCTCACACCCGAAGGGCAGTTCCTCCTGTCGGGCGCGATGATCGACCTGGCGCGCAAGTACCAGGTCTCCAAGGTCATCACGCTCGGCGGCTTCGGTGTCGGCCACATGGTCGAAGAGCCGCGGGTCCTTGGCGCCGCCTCGGACCTCAAGACGGTCGAGGAACTCCGCGAAATCGGCGTGACCTTCACGCGCGGCGAACCCGGCTCGGGGATCGTCGGCGCGTCGGGCCTCCTGCTCGCCTTTGCCCAGCTCACGGGGATCCCCGCGGCCTGCCTCATGGGTGAGACCTCGGGCTACTTCGTGGACCCCGCCTCGGCGCGCGCGCTCTTGCGGAAGATCCAAGCCATCCTCGGCGCCACGATCGACCTTTCCAAGCTCGACGAGAAGGCGTCGCAGATCGACAAGATCACCTCGAAGCTGCGCGAACTCGAGCAGGTCGAAGCGAAGGCGAGCAACGAAGACCTGCGGTACATCGGTTAGCCCGGGGCCCGCTCCCCGGCCCCCTCGCGAAAGGTTATCCGCCCACCCCTCCGTCGCTTCCTCGAAATCCCCCTGAGGTGTCCCCCGTGGCGCAGGAGCCCGTCCACTACTTCTTCATCGGCACGGCCGGCGCCGGCAAGACCCAGCTTACGCGCGCGTACAAGCGCTACTTCGACGAGCGCGGCCTCGACGCGGTCCTCGTGAACCTCGACCCGGGCGCGACGAACCTGCCTTACGCCCCGGAGGTCGACATCCGTGACTGGGTTTCCCTCGAGAATGTCATGGCCGAGTATGGGCTCGGACCGAACGGCGCCCAGGTCGCGGCCGCCGACATGATGGCCGTAAAGCTCCCGGAAGTCGAAGAGGTCCTCGAAGGCTTCGACCCCGACGTCTTCCTCTTCGACACGCCCGGCCAGCTCGAGCTCTTTGTCTTCCGGCACGCCTCGACGCGGATCGTCGAGAGGCTGGGCGGCGACCAGCCGCTGCTCGCGTACCTCTTCGACCCCATCCTCTCGATGACGCCCACGGGCTTCGTCTCGCTGCTCATGCTCGGCGCCTCGACGCACTTCCGCTTCCAGGTCCCGATGGTCAACATTCTCTCGAAGTCGGACATCTTGAAGCCGGCGGAGCTTGCCAAGATCGAGGAGTGGGCCGCGGAGCCCGACCGCCTCATGGCCGCCCTCGACGAAGAGGTCGCCGAAGGGGCGCAGAAGGTCCTCTCCATCGAGCTCCTGCGCGCCCTCGACTCGATGGGCGTCTACCGCCGGCTCGTGCCGGCCTCCGCGAACGAGGTCAAGGGGCTCGAGGACCTCTACACGGCCGCCCAACTCATGTACTCGGGCGGCGAGGACCTCTCGCCCGATTGACGGCCGGCCTGCCCCGGGAGCGCCTCTGCGTTGGAAGGCGCACCCTTTAAGGCGGATCAAAGGGCGTTTCCCCGCGGAGCCCTCGCGTGGCGACCTTCGACCTCGACCTGATTGCCTGGACGGCCGGGGTCGCCGCCCTTGCCGGCGCCCTCGGCTATGCGCTCTCCCACCGAAGCGAGATGCCGCTGCTTGCCGCCTACGTCGAGCTCGTCCGCCCCTTCACGCTTCTTGCGCCCGTGATCGCCGGCGTCTGCTTCGGCATCATGGGAGAGGCCTCGACCGGGTGGGTACACTGGAACGCGGACCCGACCACGTTCATCCAGACCATGGTCTGGGGGGTGGGCGCCCTCGTGCTTGTGAACGCGGCTTCGAATGCGCTGAACGCCGTCTACGACATCGACATCGACCGGATCAACAAACCCGAGCGCCCGCTCCCCCGGGGCGCGATCAACCCCCACGAGGCGACGACCGTCGCGTACCTGCTCTACTTCTTCACCTTCTTCCGTGCGAGCACGATCTCCCCCTCCTTCGCGCTCTTCGTGTTCGCGATCATCCTGCTCACGATCATCTACAGCGCGCCACCCCTGCGTACGAAGAAGATTTTCCTCGTGAACAACCTCACGATTGCCCTCGCCCGCGGCGCCTTCGGGGTCCTTGCAAGCTGGTCGATCTTCGGCAACCCCTTGAGCCCCGTGCCGTGGGCCGTCGGGACGATCCTCCTCGTTTTCCTCTTCGGCGCGGCCACGACGAAGGACTTCACGGACATCCCGGGCGACCGGGCCTTCGGCGTGAAGACGCTGCCCGTCGTGATCGGCGTCGAGCGCGCCGCAACAATCACGGCCTCGTTCTTCCTCCTGCCGCTGCTCTTCATCCCCGTGCTCGTCTACTTCCACCTGCTTTACGATAGCGCGAACTACCTCGTGCTGCTCGCCTTCTGGGGGGCCTACGTGCTCCTCCACACGAAGGAGTGGAGCCACGCGCGCGACCCGAACTTCGAGAACAACCCCATGTGGGCCCAGATGTACTTCCTCCTCATGGCGCTCGCCGTGGGCTTTGCGATCACGTATGTCGCCGGATAACCTTCCCGAAGCGTCCCCCTCGTGGGGGGGCCGACAAACTAGATATAGAGTCCGCCGCTCCAGCGCGCCGGATGCCTGAGTTCGCGCCGGAGAGCCTCGTGCTCGTCGGCGCCGTATGCGCGGCGATCGCGGGCCTTTCGCTCGAGCGGCATCTCCTCGACCTGCCGGGCACGGCTGCGGCCGTCGTCGTGGGCCTTGTGATTGGGATCCTCGGCCACCCGACATGGCTCTTCGTCCTCCTCGTGTACATGGTGTCGTCCTTTGCCGCCACGAAGTACCGCTTCGAACGGAAACTCCAGATGGGTGTGGCGGAAGGCACGCGCGGCGAGCGCTCCTGGAGGAACGTGGTGGACAACGGGGGGGTGCCCGCCGCCGTCGCGGCCGTCACGGGCCTTTACCCCGCGGCCTTTCCCCCCGGCACCTCCGGCCTCGTTTTCCTCACCGCGATTGCCGTGGCGGCCGCCGACACGATGGCCTCCGAGATCGGCGTGCTCTCGAAGGAGGCCGTCCTCATCACGCACCCCCACCGCCGTGTCGAGGCCGGGACAAACGGCGGCGTGTCGATGCTGGGCCATGGCGCCGCGGCCTTCGCCGGGGCCTACGTGGCCGTAACGGGCTACCTGCTCTTCGGCGCCTTTGCGCCTTCGACCATGCAGGTCGCCCCACCCTTCTTGCTCGTCCCGGCCGTCCTCGGCTTTGTTGGCTGCCAGCTGGATTCGCTGATGGGCGCCACGTTCGAGCTCGGCGGGCGAATGACCAAGGGGTGGGTCAATTTCCTCTCGATCGCGTCGAGCACGGGGCTCGCCTGGGGCCTCATCCTACTTCTGCCGGCCTGACCGCGCGCGCTTGGCGGCGCCAACCAGGGCGGCTGCGCCCACGAGCCCAAGCGCCACGAACGGCGCCTCGAAGCCGGGCGACTTCGGGGGCGCAGGCGTCCCGTTCACGGTAAGCGCCCGGGTCAGGTTCGTCGATGCCCCTTGCGGGTCGATGACCTGGAGCCGGACCGTCACGCTCTTGGGCGCCGCGTCCGGGTTTTCGATGCCCTTCACGAAGGTGCGGCCGTCGCCGAGCAGGACCTCGTCGGCGAACCACCGGAAGACGAGGTGGTCGGCGTCCGCCTTGTCGATGTCCGTGCCCGCGGCCTGGAAGGTAATCCCCTCGCCGGCGGCCCAGGCCGAGAGGTCAGGGGGTGAGAGAATTTGGACGCCGGAGGGAGCCTGGTTCGTGTTGTGGATGAACACGTGGACGACCATCGTCGTGACGCCGGCGTGGTTGTCCCTCGCCGTCACGGTCATGTCGAACTGCGCGTCTTCGCCGTCGATCTGGTCGTTCGTGGGCGTGACCTCGATGCTCCCCGTCGTGGAGTCGACCGGGAGGATGGTCGAGTCGGAGACGAACGAGATGGGGTCGCCGTCCGGGTCGGTTGCCTCGAACACATAGGCGAAGGCCTCGCCCTCCGTGAGGTTGAGCGAAAAGACGGGCGCAAGCACGGGCGGGTCGTTCACGTTGGTAATGTCGATGCGCACGGTGATCTCGTCAAAGAAGGACGGCACGCCCGCGTCGGTCACGCGGATGTGCACAATCACGTAGCCGCGCACGGCGTCCGTCTGGTTCGGCGTAAACGAGATGTCCGCCGAAACGAAGTCGGGGTTGGCGCTGATGTGGAACCGGGCGCCTTGGTCCGTCGAGAACGTGAGTGCGTCGGCCCAACCGGCCGTGACATCGTCGTCGGTGGCTCGCACGGTCATCGGGAAAGCGCGGCCCTGGGTGGCCCCGTCGACGCCCGTGAGGTTCACGCTCTTCGAGGCGTCGATCGTGAGGTCCTGGGTCACGGTCCCGACCTTCGTGAGGCGAGGCGGGTCGTTGGCGTTCTCGACGACGACGGAGACGGCCACGCTGTCGTCGGTCGTCCCGGCCGCGCCGTCTGTGACTGTGAAGACCACGACGAGGGTCCCGACCTGGGCATTCGTGGGCGTGAAGTGCGTCGTGTTGATCCGGCCGTCTAAGGGGTCGGCCGTGAAGGTGAAGAAAGGCTTGTCGGAGCTGAAGATCAGGCGGTCGCGCACGCCGATGTCCCAGTCGGGGTCGGCAACCTTGAGCACGAGCGCGAAGGGCTGGTCTTCCGTTGCGAAAAACACGAGCGAAGGGGCGACCGGCTGACCGCCGACTTCGATGAAGTGCGGGTCGTCGTTCACGTTGAGGACGGTGAGCCCGAAGGAGGCGTTGCCCGAAGCAAGCGCGGGGTCGCTTACGGTCTCAACGAAGTGGTAGGTGCCCACGTCCGCGTTGCCCGGCTGGAAGACCACGGTCCCGTTCGACGGGTAGAAGGTCGCGAAGGCAGGCAGCGAAGGGACGGCGAACGTGTCGACCTCGGGGCCGTCGGGGTCGACGACGGTCACGTCGATGGCGAGCGCGTCCCCCTGGTTCATCGTAAAGAGGATCTCCGACCCGACGTTTACCGCCCCGCCGAGCGTCGCGATCCGCGGCGGGTCGTTGACGGGCGCCACAACCACATCGAAGTAGTTCGATGTGCCCGAGATGTCGTCGCCCGAGCGGATCCCGTCGAGCCCGAGGTCGTGGACGCGGACCTGCAGCATGACCGTGCCGTGGTAATCGGTTGCGGTGCGGACCTGCAGCAAGCTCCCGGTGAAATTCACGAACATCTTCGTGGGCTGCTGGTTGTAGCTGAGGTCGAACCAGAGCGCACCCTGCGAGTGGTCGTCGCTGAAGTACGGGGCAAGGTCGAGGAGGTCCGTGCCGCTTGCCGGGTCGTCCTCATTCACGCCGGTGTCGGGCAGGGAGGAGACGGCGCGCGGCGCCAGGTTCTCGAGGTGCGTGAACCCGGTGAAGTTGTAGCGCGCCGAGCCCGGGACCGAGGAGATCGGGTTGATCCCGGGGATGTCGATGTAGGACGTCACGGTAACGGCCGCGTAGATCGGCGTACCGTTTACGAGCGTCGTGATCGAGGCGCCGCCGCCTGGCGTCGCGCTGCTCGTGAACACGTGCCAGTTGTTGAAGCGGTCGGGGTAGAGGAGCCATAGGGTCGCGTACGAGCGCGTGTCGCCCGAGGAGGCGACGGCCGGGCTCTGCGTGCTGTTGAAGAACTCGGACCAACCGGTCGTGCCGCCGAAGAACTGCGCGCTGATCGAAACGCGCGAGTAGTCGCCCATTGTGGGCGTGATCGGCACGCTCGCCGTGAGGTCGAAGAGGTCGACGGCGTCGGCATTCTCCACAACTTCCTGGTTCGTGGGCATCGCAGAGGGGTTGAACACGTCGGCGGTCGTCGAGTTGCTGTTGTCGTCGATCGAGGTGTCGCCGGTCACGGTGTAGTCGCTGATATTCAGGATCGAGTAGTTCACGAGGCAGCAGCCGTTGCGCAGCGGGGAGTAGAGGTAGAGGAAGTACATGCCGTCCTCGAAGCCCGTGACCTTCATGTGCGTGTTCGTTCCCCACCCTTGCGTGCCGTTCATGTAGGCATATTCGAGGATGTGGTTGGAATTGAACCGGCAGTCAAACCCGTTGGGGTCGAAGGAGGGGAAGTCGCACACGACGGCGAAGAGGTGCTCGCCGGCTTGCTTCTGGATGTCGAATTCCATCACGTCGGCGGCCGAGAAGGTCGTGTTCGCAAGGGGGAACCTCCACCAGTCGACGTCCGTGCGCCGGTTCATGCCGTCGTTGCGGCCCTCGACGCTCTCCCCGGTCCGCGACGCGGAGCCGTTCAGCCAGCGGGCGTCGTTGATCGTGTTGTTGTCGGTGTCGGAGAGGGTGGTGCGGCCGCCGCTGGCTCCGCCGTCGGCTCCAGGGGGCGGGAGGTCCGGCAGCGCGCCGATCGTGGAGCCTTGACGGGCTTGAAGAATGGCCGCCTGCGGAGACGAGGCGGTCACAACAGCCTCGGCCGGCGCGAGGCTCGCGGGCGGGGGAGCGGGAAGGGTCGCGGGGGTCGCGGAAGCGGCCGGCTCGACGACCAGGGGGGCGGCAAGGGGGGGAAGGGAAGCGGGATGGGCAATCCCCGAGGCCACGGCCGCGCCTGCAACGCTCTGCAGGAGCATGAGTGCGACAATCGCGCCTGCAAGGCCTTGGAAGCGGCGTCCTGCTGAGACAAAAACCACCACGGTTTGACTTTCGCCGCGCTATTTAAGCGATTGGGTTTTTGCCAGTCTTCTTTCCGCCCGATGCAAATGCTGGATTAGGCCCGGAGGGTGTCCGGGGCGCTTTCGCTCACCCCCCCTTGCCGGTCAAATACCCCGGCGGATGTCTCCAGGGATACGTGCCCCAACTCTTTGCCCTTGAGGATGCTCTGAGCGCGGCGTACCTGCCCGCGACCTTGCCGCACCGCGAGGAGAGCCGCGCGCGCCTCAACGCGCTCTTTGGAAGTGTCGTGCGCTCGCGCCTGCCGGCCCACGCGCTCATCACGGGGCCCGTGGGCTCGGGCAAGACGGCCCTTGCCCACATGCTCGCCCGCGACCTCAAGGCCCGTGCGCACGGCGAGGGCGTGGCGCTCGAGTGGGTCTACCTCAACTGCAGGCGCGAGTCGACGGACGCGGCGGTGTGGCTGAAGCTCCTGCGCGTCTTTGACGGTGACTTCCCCGACCGCGGCTTCTCGAAGGCCGAGATGCTCGACGCCCTCGAGGGGCGGTTGAAGGAGCGGCGGGGCCACCTGCTCGTCGTGCTCGACGAGGCGGCCAACCTCCTTGTGCGGTCCTCGGACGTGCTCTACGACCTCACGCGCTCGCGCGAGACGGGGCTCGGGGCCTTCTCAAGCCTCCTCATCGCCCAGCGCTCCGTGCGCCACCTGATGGACCCCTCGACGCGGTCGTCGTTTGGCGCCGGGAACACGGTCGACCTTGCGCGCTACACGCGCGACGAGCTCAAGGCCATCGTGCGCCAGCGCATCGACCTCGCGTTCCTGCCGGGGGCCTGCGACAGGGACCTGGACGAGGGGATCGCGCAGGCGGCCCGCGAGCTTGGCGACGCGCGCTTCGCGATCGAACTCCTCCACACGGCCGGGAAGACCGCGGAGGCGCGGGGCGCCCCCGCGGTGACGGCGGAGGACGTGCGGGCGGCCAAGGGCTGGACGTACCCCACGGTGTCGGACTCGCGCCTCGAGGAGCTCGACCTGCACCACCTCGCGCTCCTGCTTGCCGTCGCGCGGAAGCTCAAGCGCGGCGACGCGTTCTGCGGGGCCGACGA
>JBGPNV010000123.1:0-7725 GCA_041487695.1 Thermoplasmata archaeon
AATCGGTTTCGTGCTGGTCTCGACGGCGCCCGCGAAGGAACATGAGGTTTACAACCGTCTCCAGGAGATTTCGGAAATCGTGGAACTCCACCCGCTCTTTGGGGAGTACGACCTCATCGCCAAGATTGACACGAAGGACTTCAACCACCTCGGGCAGATCGTGGTCAACAAGATCCGGACGATCCCGGGCGTCATCGACACGAAGACCCTGACGGGGATCAAGTTCTGATCAGGGCGGTCCGCTGAGGTGCCTCGACAATCGGAGGCCACGCCTTCGGAGGAAGGGGGAGTGGGTCCGCCCCGATTTGAACGGGGGTCACAAGCTCCCAAAGCTCGCAGGATACCAAGCTACCCCACGGACCCACGCTCGGGGGAGCGGCTTGGCCGGGTTAAACCTTCACCGGCCGCGCGAGGGGCGTGCGGGCCCGCTCCGCGACGACCGACCGGGCGGTGCGCAGGACTGCGTCGCGCGAGGAAACCCGCGGCGTCCAGCCGAGCGCCTTGAGGCGCCCGATGTGCAGCTGCATGACTTTCACGTCGCCGACCCACCCGCGCCCCCCAGGCGCCGGCTTGTGGACAATCTGGACGTGCTTGAGCCCCATCGCGCGGACCACCGCGCTTGCGATCTCGTCGACGACCAAGGTGTCCGCAGACCCCACATTGTAGACCTGGAACCCCTTGGGCGCCTTGGACGCGGCCGTGAGCGAGCCTCTTACGAGGTCCTCGATATGGACATAGGACTTCCTCTGCTTGCCGTCGCCCAACACCTCGAGCCGCTTGGGGTCGCGCTTCAGCTTCTCGACGAGGTCGACGATGACGCCGTGGGTCGAGCCGGGGCCGACGACATTGGCGAACCGGAGCACGACCGCATCGAACCCGTAGGTCGCCGCGTAGCTCGAGAGCAGGGACTCGCAGGCCAGCTTGCTTGCCCCGTACACAGAAATGGGGATGAGCGGGGCATAGGATTCGGGCGTGGGCACGACTGGCGCGTCCCCGTAGACGGTCGAAGTCGAGGGGAAGACGACCCGCTTCACGTCTCTCTTGCGCATGGCCTCGAGGAGCGCGACCGTCCCCATGACGTTCTGGTCGAAGTGCTCGAAGGGGTGCGCCGTGGAGTTGCGCACGTCCGGGTCTGCGGCAAGGTGGTACACGGCATCCGCTCCGGGCAGGAGCCGCTTGAGGGCCGATTCCTTCCGGATGTCGGCCGCAACGATCCCGCGCCCCGCGAGCCCCGGCAGCGAGCGCCTGAGGCGCGCGGCCGCGGCCTCGTTCACGTCGGCGCCCCGCACGCGCGCGCCGCGCCCGACAAGCGCGTGCACGAGGTGGGGGCCAATGAATCCGCCGCAGCCGGTCACGGCAACGGTGGAGCCCTTGAGGGCCGGCATCGGGCGGACGAACGCGGGGAGGGCGGAAAAACGCTTCGCGTGGCGCCTAGAGCTTCCGCCACACCCTCCAAGGCTCGCCCTTGGCGACCCAGGGCTTCCACCCCGCGCTCTTCGGGAAGGGGCTCCGTACGGGCCGCTTCAGCGTGTCGCGCGTGAACTCCATAAGCGGGTGGAAGGAACGCCAGTCCGGCGCCTGCGCCCGCACCGGGGCGCGCTCCGCGCGCCGCTTGGTCATCTCGGCCTCGACAGCGCTGTCGGTGGGGCGCTCGCGCGGGGCGCCAGCGCCGGCGACCACGGTGACCGCCTGGAACGGGCATTCGACCTCGCACAGGCGGCAGCCTGTGCAGGTCCCGACGAGGATCGGGAACTCCATCATCCACGGCCGAGCCTCGAAGCCGCCCTCGATTCCCGACCGCGAGGGCGCCGTCATGTCGATCGCCCGCACGGGGCAGACATCCATGCACACGCCGCACGAGTGGCACTGCGCCGTGATGGAAAGGGAGTACGCCAAAGCCAGCCCCTCCCCTTTCAGGTCGTGGCCTCGGCGCTTGCCGCCTCAACCTTGGACTCGCGGGTCGCCGGTGGCGAGGGCTTCTTCAGGTCGGCTGGCGTGCGGCCCGATGGCGGCACTTTCGAGGGACGCGTCACGTAGTACATCGCGTAGAACGCCATGACCGAAAGGGCCCCGAAGCAGACATAGAAGCTCGTAATGGCAAGCGGCGCGTTGACTGTCGAGCTGAAGGCGTTGTAGATCATCGTCCACAAGTCGGCCCCGCCCGCCGCGGTCGCGATCGTCCCGTCGGCGTTGGTCAGGTAGCCCGCCTGTCCGTAGCCCACGATGCTTTCCGTCACGAAGAGGGCCCCGAACACGTAGAGGGCCGCCGCGCCTGCCACGAGGAAGGTGACGAGGCGGTTCGTCTTCTCATCCTCATCCGGGTCGCGGACGAGTTTGACGAGCAGCGCCGCGGCGACGAGCACGATCGCGAGGGGCATGAACGGCACGGCGATCGGGTAGTCCCCGAAGGTCCCGACGAAGAAGAGCTCGAAGCCGACGAGCACAGCGAAGAACATGAGGCCGTCGCGGATCATGATATAGGCGAGCCACCAGATGTCGGCCCCGAGCCTTAGCGTGAACTTGTTGAGCGTGCGCAGGAAGTAGTTGCGCGCAATCTGGAGGCTGAAGGCGGCGATCAGCATGATGCCGGTCATGAGCGCCATCGTGGCCTCCGTGAAGATGCCCGCGCCGGTCGCGATGTCGCCGGAGGACGAGGTGTCGGCCGCGGCGAGCGGAGCCACGAGCAAGGCGCCAAGCAGGCCGATCGTTCCAA
The DNA here is from genome assembly GCA_041487695.1 of Thermoplasmata archaeon. GTDB lineage: Archaea > Thermoplasmatota > DTKX01 > DTKX01 > DATEUP01 > DATEUP01. The sequence goes on from JBGPNV010000123.1 coordinate 2,714, forward strand.
GCGCCGCGGTGGTGGCGGCAAGTCTCACGCGGTTTCGGAAAGTGCTGAGGTGTTTTCCCATGTTTCGAACCCGAGCGCCATCGGGCGTACAACCCAAAAAGGCGCTATTATGTAGAATAAGTATAACATATTCAACAGAATGTCGTCCCCCCTGGGGGGCGCTTGGGCGCATATGTACCCAAGCTTCAAGGTGCGCGCGACAAGTCAACGCGCCGGCGCATCCCCATGAAGTGCTGCAGCGTCTGCCGCACACCCCTCGTCGCGGAGGCCGCCGAGTTCTGCGACGGCGAGATGGAATCCTGCCACAAGGTCTGTGCACGGCTGCACATCAAGGACCACCGGGGCGCCCTTTTCGTCTGCACGGGGTGCTACATCTGGCTGATCGGCACGTACAACGACATAGCGACCGGCCGGCCCTTCGACTGGCGCGCGGTGGGCTTCCTGAGGCTCATGCGGGTGGACCAGGACCCGGTGATGCGGCGGGCGCCGCTCGGCGGCCCCGGCACCGCATGACGGCCGCGAGGCGGCCCCCGGGTCCCGCGTCCCGACCGTCAGCCCTTCCACCGAAGGAGCAGCGCGCGGTGGTCCCGGTCGAAGGGTTCGAGCGCGCGCTCCTCGATTAGCTCGAAGCCCTTCGTCGCAAGGGACTCCTTGGCCGAGGCAAACACGCGCTCCGGCTCCTTGGCCGAGTCGATCGAACGGGCCTTCACGAAAAGGAGCGCCGGGCTGCCCCGCCCAAGGAGCGCCCGGCAATTCGCCTCCAGGACGGCGACCTGGTCGCTTGCCGCGACATCCTCGACCACGCAAGCGGCCCGCCCGACGAGCCCCTGGTACCGCTCGGGTTCCCGCGCGTCCCCGAGGATCGGGAAGACGTTGGGCCACGGCTTCAGCTTCACGAGCAGGTCCTCGAAAGAGCGCGGCGCCAACTCGACGGCAAAAAGGCTGCGGGGGCTCACGAGGTCGGCAAGGTGTGACACCGTCGTGCCGCTTGCGGCCCCGAGGTAGAGGGCAGGCGCGCTGGAGAGGAGCTCTTCGAAGGCCCGCGTGAGGCCGCCGCACCGCAGAGCGGCCGCGAGCTTGCTCCGGTACGGGTCCCACCGCCGCCAGAGCGCGCCGCTCTTGTCCCTGCGCGTGACCTCACCGTAGACGCTGGCCTCGGCCGCCGCACGCGTGAAGAAGTCGCGCGAGTCCTTCGAGAGCGAGGGCAGCCGGTCGGATACCGGCGTCAGCGGCGCGCCCTTCGGGCTCACCCGACCGGCGTCATGCACCGCGGGCACGCCTTCCAGTCCTCCTGGAGGAGGTTACCGCACTTCCTGCACTTTAGGGCCTGCACTTCCTGGATGAGGGCCGCGGCCCCCGGCGACGGGCCGCTGGACGGCGGGGGCGTCGGGATCCGGCCAGCCGCCTTGTCCGCTTGGACCCTTGCGATGAGCTTCTGCACATTGCCAAGCTGGATGAGCGGCGCCGACTTCTTGTACGGCAGGGCCTTCTCCGACTCGACGACGTTGATCGCCACGGGCGCCTCGGCCGTCTGGACCGAGTCGCCCGCGTCGTGCCACATCGTGCGGAAGCGCACGACACTTTCGCCCTTCTTCGTCGGCACGACCTCCCAGTTGTCCTCGTACCAGCCGCCAACCGAAAGGAAGTCCCTTGAAGGCGCGACCTCCGTCTTCACCTCGCCCTCGAAGCGGAAGGAGATGTTCTTCGCGTGGCCCATCCCCGTATTCATGACTATGGCCCGCACGGTGTTCGGCTTGCCCGACCGGAAGGCCTCGGCCACGACGCCAAGGACGGAGATCTGCGGCCTTGCCCGCTCCCTCTGCCTTGCGATGATCTTGACCGCGGCGTCCGCGTACTTGAGCGCCGCGGAGAACGCCTCGGCTTCGAGCTCCTGCTCGGCTTTCTGCGCGAGCACTTCGGCCTCAAGCACGACCATCCCACTCTGCTTGGCCTCATCGACCGCCCGGCGCACGCCCTCGAGCGTCCGCTTGTAGTAGTTCTTGTTGTCGAGCAGGTAGGCCCTCTTGTCGTTGCAGCCCACCGCGAGGTAGTGGCCCTTCGGGGAGATGGCCATGCAGGTGGGCTTTTGCCCGAATTCGTTGCGCCAAAGCTCGTTGAGTTCCCGGTCGAAGAAGTGGAGCACATTCGATGTGTCATAGGCCGCGACGTGCTCGCCGTTTTCCGAGACGCCGACCTCGAGGATCCGCCCGTCGAGCCGCACGCGCTTGTAGACGGCCGTGTCCTTGTGGTGGAGGAGCAGGAGGTCGGACCCTTGGCTGAGGGCCATCGTCCGCGCGGTCTCGTCGATCGCGAGCGTAATCGGCAGCTCGTCGAACCGCTGGTTCGTGAGCATCGAGCCGGTCTTGGAAATCTGGTAGAGCCGCTTGTCCGACGAGACGGCGAAGACGAGGTCGCCCTGGCGCGTCACGAGGACCTTTTCGACGGGCCCCGTCGTCTTGTAGTTCCAAATCCCGCGGCCCTGGAGGTCGAAGCAATAGACGAACGCGTCGAAGGCTCCCGCGTAGATGAGGCGCGAGTCGCGCGTCTGTGCGACGCTGGGGATTTCGCCGCCGAGCCTGTGGTTGAAGATCAGGTTCCCCTCGTAGTTCACGCAGTAGATATTGCGGTTGTCCGAGCCGATGACGACGATCCCGCCGTCGTCGGAGATCGAGAGCCCGCGGACCGCCTTGCCCACCTTGCGGCTCCACAAGAGGGCGCCGTTGATCCCGTAGAAGTTGATGAGCGACTCCCCGTGTCCGGCCGTCGCGGCCGCCAGGTAGTTCCCGTTCAGTGAGTAGGCGAGCTTCGCGACGGGCGCGCCCATCGTCTGCGTCCAGAGGAGCTCCCCCTCGCGGGAGAACGCGTAGAGGTTGCCGTCTTGGCTTCCCGCGATGAGGTACTCGCCGCCCTGCGAAAGCGCGGTGCATGTGACGGGACCGTAGGTGCCGTATTCCCAAGCCTTCGCGGAATTCAGCACAGATTCTTGGCCCCCAACTTTCCGCGGCGGACGAAGGCGGTTCGCGCCCTTGCAAAATCAGGCCGCTCCCTACTTATTTGTTTCCGCTCGGGTGCGCACGCTGGATCGCCGGCGTTTCGCGCGCGTGGCCCCCAGAAGTACATCTTGGGCCGGGCGCCTCGGGTGTCCCCATGGCGCAGGGCGGCGAAAGCCGCGGGCCGGAGGGCGGAGCCCCGCGCCCCGGTGGGGGCGAGTTGCGCCCGTGGTGGCCCCTTTTTGTCCTCGCCCTGTCGGCCTACCTCGCCCTCGCCCTCGTCGCGCGCGCGCTTGGCGCCGACCTCCCGGGTTCGGCGGCCGTCGGCGTCCCGTTCCTCTTCGTCCCCCTCCTCTATTTGGCCGGGCGCCGGCTCCCGCTGCGCCTTGGGGGCTTCGGCCGGCCGTTTCTCCTCTCCGCGGCCTCCTATGCGCCCTTCGCGGCCTGGGCCGCGCTTGCGGCGCCCGGCTCCGAGTGGTTCTACCGGTCCCTTGCCGCGACGGTGACCACCTTCCCCGCCGTCGTGTTCTGGGCTGCGGACACGTTCCTCCATGTGGGGGCGGTCGACTATTTCACGAAACGCGTCGTCCAGCTCGAGGCCGAGCTGCGCTTCGGCGCTCACAAGGCCCTCGCGCTCCAGACGGTCGCGTGGAGCCTTGGCCACGTGGTCGAATGGCTGTGGCTGCGCCTGCTCCTTGGCGAGGCCGGCGCCGCCCTGTTCCTCGTTTCCGCGGGCGTCGTCACCGGCCTTGCCTATGCGCGCTGGAAAAACGCCGCGGGGCTGATGACCGGCCACTTCCTCGTAAACCTGACGGCGGCCGCCTATTCGGTCGCGCTCTTTGGCTGAGAGGGCGTCCACCGAGCGCTCCACGGGCACGATGCGTTTATTTCGCCCAGGGGGGCCTTCCGCTCTCCATGGGCTCGTGGCGGCGCGCGGCGCTCGTTGTCCTCACCGCCGCCCTCATGGGGCCCTTCCCCCTCTTTGCCCTGCTCCCCGCCGCCTCGGCCGCGGCCACCGACGCGCCCCTCGAGATCGTGATCGCCCCGGACAGCTTCGTCGACGAGCTTGTCCCTCTGCGCGACTGGCGCGAAAGCCAAGGCGTGCGTGTCGACATCGTTACGACGACGTTCGTCCACGCGCAGATGGGCGGGCGCGACCTGCAGGAATCCATCAAAGCGTACCTGGCGGCAAGGCGCGCGGCCGACCCGCGGCTCGAATACGTCCTGCTTGCGGCCGACGACCCGATCATCCCCGGGCGCCTCCTGCAGGTTTCCAACCGCTCGTCCATGGCGTCCATGTTGGCCGAGGACCGCTCGCTCATCTCCGACTTTTACTACGGCGTCGAAGGGACCTCGTTCTTCAACGCCTCGGACCTTGGCGACGACTACCCCTCGGGCCCGCCGTGGTACGGCATCGCGGACTCATCGTGGAACCTGACCGCGAGCCTGCACATCGGGCGGATCCCTGCGCAGACGGAAGGCGAACTCGCCGCGTACGTGTCGCGCCTCCTCGCATGGGAGCAGACCCCGCCTTCGGGCGCATGGGCCTCGCGCGCGCTCTTCGGGCTCGCCGTGGCCTCCGTCCCGGACGGAGGGTTTGCCTCGCGGCGCGCCGGCGACGACGCGTCGGTGGCCTTTGCTCCGGCGAAGGCCGCGGCCGAGTCTTCGGGGCTCCTCAACATCACGCTCGCCGACTACCCCAAGTGGCCCGCGCCCTACGACTCCCCGGACGACACACTCGATTCCCCGACGTTCCTCGGGGAATGGGGCCTTGGCGCCGCCCTCGTGGTCCTCGCGGGGCGCGACAGCCCCCTTGAGGGGGGACCGGGCGAGGCCTACGCGGGGGACGGCTCCTCCTCGATTTTCGCGCCGGTCGCGACGCCCTCGGGGGTCGACGCCCTGTTGAACGGCGCACGGCTGCCGCTTTGGGTCGGCGCCTACGGCGGGTCGGCGAACTTCAGTGCGGGGAGCGGGTCGGCCGCCGAGCACGCGCTTGCCGCCCCCCTCGGCGGGGCGGCCCTC
>JBGPNV010000124.1:0-7676 GCA_041487695.1 Thermoplasmata archaeon
TGGTGATCCCGACATCCACGCTCTCGGCGAGGTCACCCGGGGAGGCGACGGCGATCGACAGGAGGTCGTCGTACCCCGCTTCCTTCAGCTTCTCCAGCGTGGCAGGTCCCACGCCTGGCAACTCTTCCAGTGCAACGCCCATTTCTCTTTCCCCTTTGGAGGCAACCTCGTGCTACGCCGCCCGGGTATAAAAGGAAAAAGGGGGGGTGAGCGAAAGGTCTTCGGGCGCGCTTCACCGCGCGCGGCCCACGGACTCAAAGAGGATCTTGCGCTCGGCGCGCCGGAGCTTCTTGGACACGGCGGCCTTCGACACGCCCGTGAAGCGTGCAAGCTGCGTGAGCTTCACGCGCGCCGGGACCTCGTAGTAACCGAGGTCGAGGGCGAGCTTGAGGAGCGCGCGCTGCTCGCGCGTGAGGCCGTCCTTGGGGTTCTCGCGGGGCCCCTGCTTGACTTCCTTGACCTCGAAGGGGATCCGGAACTGCTCGAGAAGGTCGATGGGTTTCTCGCCGCGGCCGAGGACCACGAAGGAGAGGCTGGCGGTCTCTGGGGTAATCTGGATCGGGCCGTCGAGGAAGGCCTCTGTGCCGACGGTGCGCCACGCCTCTTCGAGCTCGTCGGGGATCCGCGCGCGCAGGAGGACCGTGTAGACCTTGCGCTCCTTATCGACCTCGACGACCTCGAAATGCTCCAAGTTGTAGCGCGAAAGGAGCTCTCGCCGCATCGCCTCGATTTCGGCGGCGGTGTAGAGGCGGTCCTTCCGGTGGATCTCGGCGATCAGGATGGCGGAACGCTGCGCAACGGCAAAGACGCGCAGGACGTCGATCCGCTTGTTGTGGGCGAAGAACCGCTTGGGCAGCACGCCCCCGCCAATGATCGTCGCCGTGGGAATGGTGAGGCGGATCTGTTTCACGCCACGGCCACCCGTCTCCCGGCCCAAGAGGGGGATGGTTAACATGTTAACCGTGATATTAAGGCCCCCGGAGGCCTTTTGAGGCCCCAGAGGAATTCCCATGCCTGAAGGAACGCACCTTGACCTTGGCGCCGCAGAGTGGAAACCGGGGATTGGCCCCGGGATCGTGAACAAGTACATCGTGGCCGGCCTTGACACGAAACAGTCGGGAGAGCACTTCCTCGTAAGTGTTGCGAAGATGGGGCCGGGCGTCAAGTCCCCGCCGCACCGGCACAACTACCCGCAGATCTTCTACATCTTCGAAGGCAGCGGGCGCGCGATCATCGACGGGCAGGAATTCTCGTTCGGGCCGGGCCATGTCCTTCGCCTCCTGAACTACGAGGAGCACACGATCATCAACGACGGGCCGGGCGAACTCACGCTCATGGAAATCCGCGTGTTCTCGACGCCCCGCAACAAGGGAGAAGTCGACGCCGAGGTCGCGCGCATGGAAGCGATGCGGAAGGCGCGGGCGGCGGAAGGCGCGCAAGCTAAGAGTTGATGGTTCCCCCGGCGGTGCCCACGCGTGGCTTCGATCAAGGTGTGGCTGAGGGCGAGCCAGGCCCAGTCCTTCATCGTCAGCGTGATCCCCGTCGTCGTCGGGGTCGCGCTTGCGGCCAACCAGGGCTTCTCGGTCGACCTGCTGCTCGCGCTCCTTACCGTGCTCGGTGTGCTCTGCATCCACGCGGCCACGAACATGAGCAACGACTGGGTGGACTACAAGACGGGCGTCGACAACCAGCCGCCCGAAATCATTTCGCCCTTTACGGCCGGAAGCCGCGTGTTGCCCGACAAGCTGCTCACCCCGGACGAACACAAACGCGTGTGGCTCGTCCTCTACGCGGTCGGCCTCGCGGTCGGCCTCTTCCTCGCCTACACCGTGAAGGACGGCTGGGTCATCCTTCTCCTCGGCGGGTCGATGGGCCTTCTGTCGCTCTTCTACACCTACCCGCCGCTCAAACTGCAGTACCATGGCTTTGGCGAAGCGCTCGTGGGCGTGACTTTCGGGCCGGTCCTTGTGTTCGGCGCGTTCTTCGTGCAGGCGCACACGATCAGCCTGCAGCCGATCGTTGCCGGCGTCCCCTTCGGCCTCTTCGTCGCGGCCTTCCTCCTCGTGAACGAGATGCCGGAGTGGCAGAGCGACCCGAAGGGCGGGAAGGTCACGATCCCCGCACGCTTCGGGCGAAAGGCGTCGATGAAGGTCTACACGGGGATGATGGTCGCGGGCTACGTGTGGCTCGTGGCGGCGGTGGCCCTTGGCCAACTGCCGTGGCTCGCCCTTTTGGGGCTCGCTTCGCTGCCGCTCGGGTTCAAGGGCATCATGATTCTTCGGAAAAGCTACGACAAGTTCCCGGAGCACATTGGGGCCAACGCGGCGACCTTGCAGAGCGTGCTGGTGAGCGGCGTTGGACTCGTGGTCGCTTTTGTTCTGCCGCACTTCGTGGCCCTCTAACTCTCAGTCGAAAACGCAGGCGGCGGGCGCTCCGATGTAGAGGGCGAGGAGCGTCGAAACGAGCAGGTGCGCCACGACCGCAACGGCCACGCCGCGCTCGACCGTGGCGGGGTCGGAGGCGCGCAGGAGCCGGTAGGAAAGGGAGCCGAGGACGGCGGCAGACAAGGCGGCCGCCACGAGTACGGCGTCAAGGCCCCCAACCGTGGCCGCGAAGGACCATCCCTGGCAAGGGCCAACGTACGGCCTTGTCCACACGGAAAGGACCAGCGCCGCGACCAGGGCCAGCCCAAGGACGGCCGCGCTCGAGCGGGCCGCGCCGAACCGGACGACGGGCGTCCGCTTGCCCTTTGCACGGTCCTCAGTCTGCGGAGGGAAGTAGCGCGCGAAGGACACCCAAGCGGCGAGCAGGCCGAAGGCGATTCCCGGCAGGAGCGCTGGCGCGAGCGTGGCAAGGCCGAACCATGGGTCGGGCAAGGTTGGCGGTGGGTTGAACTGTGCGCGGAAGGCCCCCCAAACCATGAGCGGGCCAAAGGCGACGAACGTCGCAGCCTCGCCGACGCCTCGGTAGGAAAGTTTCAAGGGCGGCGCGCTGTAGGCGTATGCGAGGGCCGCCCCGAGACCTCCAAAGAGCAAGAGCACCGGGTCGTTCCTCAACAGGACGACGGCAACGCCGACCGCGCCGCCTGCGCCAAAGAGCCCGAGAGTCGCGGCGCGCAACCTCGCGCGGCCCACCCCCGTCCTTCCAACGGCCCCGGCGTCAAAGACGAAGGCAGACCCCGGGCGCGCCGGCGTTTCCTTGAGGTCCGCCGACTCGACCAGCCCCTTCTGCAGATTCGCGGCGAGTTGGATGAGCAGGAGGCTCAGCACAACGAGGACCGCAACACCCGCGTCGAGGTGCCCCGCCGACCCCGCCCCGAGCAGCGAGCCAACCAATGCAGGCCCCACGCTGACCGGCAGCACGGGGACCTGCAGCGCGCGGAACCAGTCCGAGGCGCTCACGGGGCGTGCACCGACACCCCGCGCCTAAAGGCTATCGCGCGCTCCGGCGAGGCTCTCGGTTCGAAGTTCGATTCTGAAAGCGTAAATAGGGCGATCTGGGATCGACTGGGCTATGCAGCGGGGGCTACGGGCCAAACGCGCCGGGCTGCGAGCCGCGGCGGTCCTTTGCCTGGGCGCCCTTCTCGTCTCAACGTTCTCCACGCCGGCCCTCGCCGCGCCGGAGGGACCCCGTCAGACGACCGCCCTGGAACCGCTTGCGGTCTCCGTCCCCTACAGTTGGCGCACGATGGAGGGGCTCGAGACGCACCTCATCAGCCCCTCCCCCACGTACGACCACCTCCACGACGTCGCTTTCGCGCCTGACGGCCACATGGCCCTCGCGGTCGGGAGCCACAACACGCTCCTTGGGTGGGACGCGGCAAATGGGACGGCGCGCTTGCTCCGCAACGGGACCCTTGGGAACCTCTACGGTGTGGCCTGGTCGGCCAACTCCTCGACGGCCCTCGCCGTCGGCTGGAATGGAGCCCTTGTCGAGTACACCTCAGGGACGATCAGCGACCTTCCGCCTCAAGGCACAACGACGTGGCAAGGCGTGGCGTTTGTCCCAGGCGCGGGCTTCCTCGTCGTCGGGACGGCGGGCTCGATGTTTTTCCTCAACGGGACGGCGCGGACAAACGTGACGTCGCCCACAACGAATGACCTTATGGCTGTGGCCTGGAGCGGCGTTGCCGGAAAGGCCGTTGCGGTCGGCCGCGGGGGCGTTGTCGTCGAGGTGACGCCCCCGGGCGCGACCACGCTGCTAGCGCCGTTCGTGCCGGACGACCTGCGCGCCGTGGCCTTCGAAGCCGACACGGGCAAGGGCCTCATCGCGGGAGGCGCCGGCGTCCTGCTTTCGTACACGGCCGGCGCACTCGCGAATGAAACGCATGCCCCGACGGTGGGCGGCTACTACGACCTCGACGTGCGGAGCTCCTCCGAGCCTGCCGTGGTGGCCCTGCGCAACAACACGTCGGGGGCGCTTCTCTTCACGAACGGTACGTTTTCGAGCCTCGTGCCCCTCGCGCCCTTCCCCCCCGTCGTCGAAGCCGTGGCCCGCAGCCCGACGCTCGGATACGTGCTCGCCGTGGGCTCCTTCGGGATGGTCGTCACGGCCCTCGAAAACGGGTCGACGCAAAACATCTCCCCTCCCTTCAGGCCCTATATCCAAGACGCCAGTTGGCGCGATACGGGCGACCTTGCGCTGCTTGTGGGTTTCAATGGGACTGTCATGCTCTACAACCAGACGTCCGATGCAACCACAGCGATCGCCGTCCCCGACCTGAACGCGAGCCTGCGCGGCGTCTCCTGGGCGCCGAACGGCACGGAGGCGCTGATCGTGGGCCAATCGGCCTTCTGGCGGTTCGACCTTTCCACGCTCAACGTGAGCCAACCCATCGGCGCGACGGCGCTCGACCTCTACGGGGTCGCTTTCCGGCCCCAACGCGCGGAGGCAGTCGCCGTCGGGACCGCCGGATTCATCGGCACATGGGACGGCACCAACCTAACCCGGGTTTCCAGCGGATCCATCGGCAACTCGTTCCTCGCCCTGGCCTGGCACAAGGACTCGGGCGGGGTGGGCGACTACGCGTACGCCGCCGGCGCGAACCTGCTCGCGCGGTTCGATCCCCCCGGAACCGTGTCAACGACGACCCGTATCGGGACGTACTTCGGCGTGGCCTTCCTCGGCGACGACATATGGATCGTTGGTGACCCCCGCCAGATTGCCTTTTACGATGCGGCCCTGGGGGTCTGGGACAACCTCACGCTCCCCTCCGACTTCAACACGGTGCACCTTGCGCGAGCCGTTGCCGACCCCTCGGGCGCGCGCATCCTGGTCGTCGGCAACCAGACGCTCTCGGCCTTCGTGAACCGGAGCCGCATCCTGCGCTTCGACACGGGATTCCTCGTGCCGTTTACCGGTGTGGTGTACAACCCCCGGACGGCCGAGCCCCTGTACTTTGGCGGCTCGCGGGTCGCGTTCACGATGCGCGAGGGCGCCTTCCCCAACCTCGCGCCACGTGCTGTGCTTTCAAGCCCCGCGGCCGGATCGAATTGGACCACCGCCGACACGGTCTTCTTCGACGCGTCGGCCTCCGCCGACCCGGACGGCGACGCGCTCACGATCACATGGTGGGACAACGCGACGGGATTCCTCACCGCCGCCAACTCGTTCGGCGCGCAGCTCACCGCCGGGAACCACACGATCACGGCGTCCGTGGACGACGGCCACGGCCACAACGTGTCCGCGTCGGTCGCTGTCCATGTTGCCGTTGCCCAGTTCCCGCCCGTGGCAACGATTAGCGGGCCCGCACCCGGGTCGAATTTCACGGACGACGAGGACATCACGTTCAACGGCGCGTCGTCGTACGACCCGAACGCCGGGGACGTGCTTTCCTTCTCGTGGTCCTCAGACCTCGACGGTCCTCTTGGGACCGGCCCGATTGTGGTCACCCGTCTCTCGCCTGGGGTACACACGGTCACGCTGAGGGTGACCGACTCGACCGGCCGTTCGGCCAATGCGACCGTGGCCGTGGTCGTCCGGGTGGGGGACATCCCCCCCGCGCCGGCGGTGAGCTCGCCCAATCCAGGGGGGACCTACCATTCGAACATCCCCGTTTTGTTCAACGCCTCCGGCACCACCGACCCCGACTCGGCGGCGCTCACCTACGAGTGGCTGGTCGATGGGCTGTCGGTCGCCGCCGGGCCGCTTGTGTCGCAGCCCCTCACGGCGGGACCCCATACGGTAACGCTTCGCGTCTCCGACGGGCGCAAGAGCGCCGAGCTCAACGTCTCGCTTGTTGTTCAAGGGCCCCTTGACCTGCCTCCGCGGTTCCTTTCCATCTCGCCCCAGAATGGGAGTGTCCTTTCGGGGCAGGCGGTCCTCAACGGCACGATGGAAATTGACACGGTCGGGCCCGTGCGGTTTGTCGAGTTCCGGGTCGAAAGCGGGGAATGGCTAAGCGCGCTCAACACGATCGCCTGGACGGGCGTGCTCGACACGACTCTCTACCCGAACGGCCTCGTGAACATCACCTTCCGCGCGTCCGATGGCGCGAATGTGACCGAAACGGTCCGCAGCTACCTCATCGACAATCCGGTCCTCGCAGTGCCCCCGACCCTCGAAATCCTCACGCCTCGGCCCGGCGCCGTCGTGCGGGGAGCCGTCACTGTGGCCGGTTCGGCCACAGATCCCGATTCCACAAACGTCTCCGTGACCTATCGGGTCGCGGGAGGCGTTTGGCAGAATGCCACGGTGGGCGCCTCGGGCGCATGGTCGGCGTCCTTCGAGGCCGCAGGCCTTCCGAATGGCCCGCTCGTCTTTGAGGCCCGCGCTTTCGACGGTCTCAACTACTCGGCGGTTGCCGTGCTCACCATCAACGTCGACAACCCCGCAAGCGGCGGCGGCTTCCTTCCCGGCGCCGAAGCGACGGCCGCGCTTAGCGCGCTTGGAGTGGTGGCCTGGGCGCGCGGGGCCCTCCGCCGACGCGACCGAGAATAATCGGCGTTCCGCGATTTTCGGACGACCGCGAGAGATTCGCCCCTTCGCCGCTCGTTCCTCGAATCACGACAAAATGCTTAAGACCGGCCACAGGGAGGGATCGCTGCCTTGAAGACCGTCGTTCTTTGCATTGACCGCGACAATGATGTCGGCGAGAAGGCCGGCGTCAAGGGGCCCATCATCGGCCGGCGCGACAACCTCGCAGCCGCCGTGAAGCTCGCGCTTGCCGACCCCGAGGACACGGACCTCAACACGATCTTCGCGGCGATCCGGCTCCACGACCAGATGAAGCGGGACGGGCGCGACGTCGAGGTCGTGACGCTCCTTGGCGACCGCGTCGTCGGCCTCACGTCGGACGAGAAGATCTCGCACCAGATCGACGCCGTGCAGCAGGTCCTCAAGGCCGAGTCCGCGGTGATCGTGACCGACGGGGCGGAGGACGAGTTCGTCCTGCCTCTCATCCAGAGCCGCATGAAAATCATCACGGTGAAGCGGGTGATCGTGAAGTCCCTGCCCACCGGCAAGGAGACGATCTCGATCCTGCGCCGCTACATGCAGGAGGAGCGTTTCAAGCTCCAGCTGCTCCTGCCGCTCTCGCTCGCGCTGCTCGCCTACGCCGTGTTCGGTGCGTTCCGCGTGACCGAATTCTACCCCATCGCCCTCGCGTTCGTTGTCGGGGGCTACCTGGCGCTCAACGCCCTGAACGTCGAGGAGGGGCTGCGGACCTTCCAGCGCAA
>JBGPNV010000125.1:0-7602 GCA_041487695.1 Thermoplasmata archaeon
AAGCCAGGTGCCCGAACGCAAGCCCCCTCCGACCTTGGCATCGTGGGCGCCCACGCCCTCACGCCCGACATCTTCGGGGCGATCGAGAAGACGGCGCCCGGCAAGAACGGCGAGGTCCAGCTCACCGACGCGGCTCACGCATCCTCCTCAAGAAGCGGCCCATCTACGCCTTCGAGTTCGACGGTCGCCGCCTCGACATCGGCACGAAACAGGACTGGATGCGGGCGAACCTCATCCTCGGGCTCGAGCAGGAGCCATGGCGGTTCACGATCGAGGACGTGATCCGCGAGCACCCGGAGGGGCGGAGGATCGCGCGGAAGGTCGCGGCGGCGGGGGAGCCGGCGAAGGCGCGCGGGCGGAAGTGAAACCCGAGGGGCGGCCCACCTCTATCGCGATCAACGGGACCCTTTCACACGCAACGAAACCATTTCGGGCTCCACGAAACGCTTGCAGGCTCAACCGAACTCTTTAGCGCCTGCCCCCCACCCGAGCACCCCCACCCTTTGGGGGCATGCCGTGAAGCGCCGGGGGAGCCAATTCCCCGGCGGACGAGCGGACGCGCCGGGCGCCGGCACGCACAGCCCTTCGGCCTACGCGAAGAAGGAGCCGAGGCGCAACTTTGAAATCCTACGCCGCCTCCAAGGCATTCGATGACGAGCGATAGCCCCCCGCTCCTCCGCAGGTCCCGCCCTGGCCCTCTCCCGCCAGCAGGCACTCGCCCCACCCCGACTCCCCAGCCAGTCCTCGTGGAAAATCGCCTATCCTTGGATTCCTCAGTCACTCAAAGCGGCAACCTCACCCACCCGCGTCGCGCCCCCTCCCCCGGGCCATAATCACCCGACATTCACTCACCCCCCCTTTCGCGTTATATATCGGGCCTCCTCTTCATTGAACATGGCCGCCGCACCGGTCACCCAGAGCCGTGAACCCCATTACGCCAAGTTTTCGAGGCCCGGGCCTCCGGTTCCGGTCGATTCGGAGCCTGCCGTAACACCCGAACCGATCGCTGTTGCGCCACGTAACGGGCCGGCGGTTACCCAGCCCCCGCCCCAACCCGCTCCCGCTCTGGCGCAGATCGCCCCGGCGACGGGACCAGTCAATGACCAGAAGAGAAGGTGAAAGCGGAAATGGCTCTGCCCTCCCTCCTCGACGTAGTCGTCGTCGTCGCCCTGCTGCTCCCCGGGTTTGTTGCCCTTGCCATCATGCGCAGTTTCGCAGTCATTGAAAAGCGCCTGGAGGAGTTTGAGGCGATCGTGTGGAGCCTGCTGCTCAGCCTTGCGATCTACGCGCTCTTCGGCATTGTCGCGGGGTTCCAGAACTTCGAGGAACTCACGGCGAGGGTACTCGAGCCCCGGGCCTTGCTTCTCCTGATCGGCCTCACGATCGCCAGCGGCTTCGTGCCAGGATGGCTCTATGTCAGGCTGAGGCACGCGGGCAGGCGGCCGCTTGCGGGGAACCCGTGGGACATCTTCTTTCAGCGTAACCAACAGGACGGCCGCGACCTGATCGTGTTCACCTCCGACGGGGACGAATTCAAGGGCTGGGCCGGCGAGTCCGGCAAGGAGGAGAACCGCACGGAGCTCATCCTCCTGCAGCCCCGCCGCGTCATGCGCGACGCCGAAGGCGTCGTCCGCGCCGAGATCCCTTACGGCGACTCCATGATTTTCTGCGCGGATGACGTGCGCAGGGTGGCGAGGCTCGAGCGGCGGGAGCGCGTGAGTCTGGCCCCGCCCCTTGCGGGCCCCAAGGCGCCGAGTTACACCTCGTGACACGGAGGGCGGCATTGCCGCCGCGCCACCCACGGGCCGCACTCGCGCCATCGGTGACGACTTTTGGGCGACCCCCCGGTAAGAACCGCGAGGTCCAGCCCACCGACGCCCTCCGCATCCTCCTCAAGGAGTGCCCCCTCTACGCCTTCGAGTTCGACGGGCGCCGCCTCGACATCGGCACGAAGCAGGACTGGATGCGGGCGAACCTGATCTTGGGGCTCGAGCAGGAGCCGTGGAGGTCCACGATCGAGGACGTGATCCGCGAGCACCCCGAGGGGCAGAGGATCGCGCGCAGGGTCGCGGGGGCGGGGAAGCCGGCGAAGGAGCGAGCCAAACGGTAAGGTCCCCTCAATGCGCTTTCCCGCCCGCCACTCCGATCGCGCCGCCGTTGCAAACGCACCCTCGCCAGGCGGTACTGCGGTCGTCGACAAACCTCGGCCCCCGCCCGACCCGGCGCTCCTCCAAACCAGCCGTCCACTGTTAGAGGCCGAGAAACAGCGCCTCCTACATGGCCCCGCGCCGGGGACTCGCCCCCAGGGCTTCCTCGTCCGCTTCTCGGCTCCCGGCGCCGTGAACCCCGTCAACGTGCTTGAAAAGGCGCGTACTGTGCTGGTCGCGGTCGACGACGCAGTCCTCGCCGGATGGCCGGCCGAAGACGAATGGGCCTCCCAGCTTCCTGCCTGGTTCGTCTCAGAATGTGCGCCCGAAAAGAGCCCGAATGCGGTGGAGCGCGAAATGGAAGCCCACGCAGCGCTTCCCTGGGGAGAGCGCGCCCATCGTGCCCAAACGGAGAAATGGCCGCTCCTCGAGTGGGTGTATTGGTTCCGCCCCGGGGAGCGCTCATGGTACTGGTGGGACGGCAGCGTCCAGGCCGGTGACCGGAAGGTGGTCGTCGAAGTGGTTGCCGAGGGCTCGCCCTTTGCTTCCGGCGCACTCGATTGGCTCCTTCGAGCGTCGGGGAGCGGCCCGCTCGACGAATCGGAATGACATGGTAGGTTCCCACTCGTCCCAAACGCCCGCCCCCCACCCGAGCGCGCCCCCCCTTGGGGCCCTTGCCGTGACGCGCCGGGGGCGCGAAGTCCAAGGCGGCCCGAGCGGACGCGCCGCCTGCGCGCAACTCGCCATCTTTATCTCCCGCCGCTTTCACTCACCCCCCGTCCGCGCTTATATGCCAGCCAAGCGTCCTTCGGCCCGACAGAGGGAGAACGTGAAGGAATACCACATGGCAGCCCCGACCCGCCGGCCAATCGACCTCGATGTCTACGGCGGCAAGTTCGTGGCGATTCGCCGGGGGCTTATCGTCGACTCCGACGAGGACTTCAAACGGCTTATCCGCCGCATTGAGCGGAAAGGCCTTCTTGAGAAGGTGGCGTTCCTCGGTCTCCCGCGTCCGGGAGAGCACTGGGTTTGATGGCGATCTCCCCTACGTGGATCCCTCTCGGCCGGCTCACCGCCGACGACGATGCCTCTCCCCCCATGCCGCTCCTTCGCGTCATGCTCCAAGCGGGCCAACGGCGCATACAAGCCTTTGGTCTCGTCGACTCGGGGTCGAGCGCCTCCTACCTCGCTCCCCAGTTCGCCGAATCCCTGGGTCTCCCGCCGACACCGCGGCGCCGCTCTTCGACCACGATGGCTGGCCCCATGCGCGTTGGCACAGTCCACGCGGACTTGTCCGTCCGCACACCCGGCGGCGAACTTTCCTTCCCCCGGGTGGAGTTCCTGGTCCCGCGGCGCCGCCAGAAAACACCCCTCGTCGTGCTTGGTCACGAACCGCTCTTCAGTGAGGTGGAAATCCGATTCCAGAATTGGCGCCATCGATTCGGAATCGTTCGAGGCGCACGGGCCTGGTAGGTTCTGGACCCGATTTCGAATCCCCGCGCCCACCGCCTCCGCCCCGAGACCCTCGCCGGGACCCCTTCG
The DNA here is from genome assembly GCA_041487695.1 of Thermoplasmata archaeon. Lineage (GTDB taxonomy): Archaea > Thermoplasmatota > DTKX01 > DTKX01 > DATEUP01 > DATEUP01. The sequence goes on from JBGPNV010000125.1 coordinate 3,690, forward strand.
CGCGAGGGCAAAAGCCAGGTGCCCGAACGCAAGCCCCCTCCGACCTTGGCATCGTGGGCGCCCACGCCCTCACGCCCGACATCTTCGGGGCGATCGAGAAGACGGCGCCCGGCAAGAACGGCGAGGTCCAACTCACGGACGCTCTGCGCATCCTCCTCAAACGGCGCCCCCTCTACGCCTTCGAGTTCGACTCGCGCCGCCTCAACATCGGCACGAAGCAGGACTGGATGCGTGCGAACCTGATCTTGGGGCTCGAACAGGAGCCGTGGCGGTCCACCATCGAGGACGTCATCCGGGAGCACCCCGAGGGGCAGAGGGTCGCGCGGAAGGCGGCGGCCGCGGGGAAGCCGACGGAGGGGGGGTCGCGGAAGCGAGCCCGCCGTTCCCGCTTGCTCCTACTCCAATCATGATCAACTGAAGCAATCCACGCTCGCTCCCCACCAGAGGGCCCTGCAGAAGGGCTCCGTGAGGCGGCGGGGGCGCGAATGTCGAAGGCGGTTCAGCGGACGCGCGGTCCCGCGCCGCAGCGCCTACGGCGCCCTCGCGCCTACCGCGCCCGGCTCGTCCTGCCCCGCCTTACCGGTGCCCGCTCAAGCGTGAGCGTCCGATCCTTAATCGTAGCGCGTAACACCTCGCCCTTCCTCGGCGAAAACTCGCGCGCAACGCGGCCGGGCAGCCGCAAGTGGAGTCGGTGAGTCGGAGGGTCGGTCGTCTCGTCGAAGACCTCAAGGTCCACGCCGTGCGGCATCTCGTGCCACTCGCCCTCCGGGGCGGCCACCATGTCCTCAAAGGACTCGACCTTTCGCCGCTTCATCGTGACCCCTTCACCCGCCGCCTAAATAACCGTTTCTCGGCTGGCGTTGCCAGCCGGGCCGTCCGCAACTGCCAGAAGCCGACGCGCGTTGTCGCGCGCGCCAGGACAAGGAATAGGAATCGCCCATCGGTGCGGCCGATAATCAACAGGCCTCCCCCATGACTGCGCCAATAGAAGCGGCGCCGCATCGCATCCAAGACGTCTGCCTTTGAGACCCCGTGTCGCTCGATGTGCTCGAGCGTCCGGTCGTCCCAGACAATTGGGAACGCCACGCCCTGCGCCGGCGGCGTGTGCCTTCAAAAGCGCTTGGCGATAACCATCACGAATCTCTCATTCCCTCATGGGGCGCCCGCCCCCCACCCGAGCAAGCCCCTCCTCGGGGGCCCTGCCGTGACGCGTCGGGGGCGCACCAAGTCCCAGGCGGTCGAGCGGACGCGCCGCCCCAGCCCGCGGCTCAGCGCGCCTTCGCGTCCCGAGCTGTCCGCGCGGCGAGCCCGCGGAAGGTCCCGTTTAGGGAAGCCCCGTCGATGACCTCAACGCCGAGTTCGCCTGCCCGCTCCCGGGCGCCTGGCGTGACCGCCCCGGCGGTCACGACCCCGTACCGGATCGGGCCGTGCAAAGGCAACACCTCCCCTTTCGCCACAAGCAGGTCGACCTCGCGCGCCCCCACCGCCTTGAGGCCCAACTTCACCTCGATGGCGATCGGGCCCTTCGGCCCCCCTATCGCGAGCACATCGACTTCGTCGCCCGCCCTGCTCCACCACCCGCCGATCGCGGTGAAGTCGAGGTCGAGCGCTCCCCAGCGGCCGCCAGCGCCGGCAGCCATCGCGTCGCGGACCACGTCCTCGAGGACCACACCCGCCAGGGAAGGCAGCCGCTCCATGGCCTCCCCGGCCACGCGAGCCGCCGCACCCCTTTCCAGCATCGACTTGCGCGGCGCCGCACACGCAAACCAGAACCGGAAGAAGGGGTCAGCCACCCGGTAGATGCTCGCCTTGGCCGTCGGCCGTCGCTCGGTCACCGGAACGCGGCGCTCGACGACGCGGAGCGTCTCCACGAGCACCTTGAGGTACGAAGTCACCTGCGTTACGGGGATCCCCGAACGGTCGGCAATCTCGGTCGGCCTCGAGGCCCCGCCGGCGATCGCCTCGAGCAGCGTGAAATACCGGTCGGGATCCCTTGTCTCCGCGAAGATCAAGGTTCTCGGCTCGTCGTAGAGCGTTCCCATCCGCTCGAAAACCTGACGCTCCAGGGCTTGCCTGAGGTCGCTTTCCCCAGCCAGCGCCTGGAGGTAGTGCGGGACGCCGCCCCCAACCGCATACCGCAAGAGTCTTTCATGGAGGCCCTTTTCGGGCAGGAGGCCCCCTGCTAGCCAGAAGGGGATCGGCTTGAGCTCGAGCTGGACCGTCTTGCGGCCGTAGAGCGGCGAGCGTGACGAGAGCACGAACTCCTCCATCATGCCGACCGCCGAGCCGCACAGCACGAGCGTCCCCTCCAAGTGCCGCAGCCTGGTGTCCCAGGCGTGCTGGAGCGCGGAGAGGACCTCCCGCCGTCCCGCCGCAAGGTTCTGGAACTCGTCAAGGACAAGGACGGGGCGCCCCGGGCGCTCCAAGAAGCGGGTCACAAGCTCGAGCATCCCGTCGAGGTCTGCGGGAGGGTTTGCGGCGGCGACCTTGTCCCCAAGCGCCTCGCCAAGTTCCCGCGACACCAAGCGGACCTGCGCCGCCGGGTCAGCTTCGCGTACGAAGATGAGGGCCGAGGGCTTGCCTTCGCAGAACCGCGAGAGGAGCTCGGTCTTCCCGACGCGCCTGCGCCCGAGCACGACCACGAGGTTGGCGCCGCCCTTCCGGCGTGCCCTCTCAAGGGTCACAAGCTCTTTCGCGCGGTCGACAAAGGGGAGGGATGTGGACATATGCAATTCACGAATATGATACTTATAGATATTATACTTTCGACGTCTAAATCTCCCGACAAGAACGGCGAGGTCCAGCTCACCGACGCGGCTCACGCATTCTCCTCAAGAAGCGGCCCATCTACGCCTTCGAATTCGACGGGCGCCGCTTCCGACACGGCCACGAAGCAGGACTGGATGCGCGCGAACCTGATCCTCGGGCTCGAGCAGGAGCCCTGGAGGTCGACGATCGAGGACGTGATCCGGGAGCACCCCGAGGGGCAGCGGATTGCGCGGAGGGCGGCGGCGGGGAAGCCGGCGAGGGCGCGCCGGCGGAAGTGAGCTGCCCGTTCCTCGATCGCCCACCTCTGTCGTGATCAACGGGACTCTTTCACACGCAACGAAACTCTTTCGCGCTCAACGGAACTCTTGCAGGCTCAACCGAACCCTCCAGCGCCCGCCCCTCACCCGTGCGCCCCGCCGCCGGGCCCTGTGAGGAGACGCGGGCGCCCCAGTCGAAGGCGCTCGAGCGGACGCGCCGCCGGGCGACGGCCATCCGCCCGCCGTGATGTATCAGCCAAGTCGTGATTAACATCACGTCCACTTCAAAACGGGCCCGGAACTCGCCCCCTCCTGTGGATCCCGGTTCGTTGGACGCAGGAATCTCTCGACCACGTCGCCGCGCACGGCGTCACGCGGGCGCAGGTCGATGCGGCCCTCTCAGGACGCCTTTACAAACGCAAGTCCGAGGACCGGCTAGTCGCTATCGGCCGGACGGACAACGGCTACCTCTTCATCGTCCTTCGCCCTTGCGCGGACTGCCCAGGGTGGGCGGAGGTCGCCACCGCCCGTCCAGCCACGACCTCCGAGAAACGCTTATTTGCCTCCCGGGGGAAGACCTACCGATGACGCGGCGCCCCGTGCACCCATTCGACGATGTCCTCCGGGCCACCGGCTCCGGCTGGGAAGAGCTGCCCCACGGGTTCAAGCTCGAGATCCTCGACGAAACAGTCCAAGCGGAGGCGGACCGCATCACGGTCAAACTGCCGCCCGAGGCTCTCGATTCGTTCAAGCCGCGCGCTGGCGACCGCCTACAAGCGCGCGTCGTCCGCGGCAAGCTTCTCGTCGAACGAGACCCCCGGAGGGCCGCCCGAAAACCCAGCCGCACGTGACGGCACTCGCGCGCCCCCCCGGCGCGCGCGCCCCCC
>JBGPNV010000126.1:0-7516 GCA_041487695.1 Thermoplasmata archaeon
CCTCGAAACTGCGCCTCGCCCACAAACCGGTCAAGTTCCTCGAGCAGATTGCCCGGCAGCGACACGCTTACGACTTTCGCGCGTGCGCCCCTCTTCGTGTCGCCCCGGCCGCCCGTGCGCGCTGCCTCCTCCTTATGAGGAACAACCCGGCGCCTTATCAATTCTTATTAATTTTCAGGCTCAAGCTGATAAGGGGGGCCCGTGCTCGTCGCCGGATGATCCCCTGGCTCCCGCTCGTCCTTAGCGCGTCCACCTTCGTCTCCACGCTCGTCGGGGGTTACCTTGCGATCCGCAGCGTCGCCCACCTTCGCTACTTCTTCGCCTTCAGCGCCGGCACGCTGATCTCGATCGCCTTCGCCGACCTGCTGCCGGAGGCCATCGAGACGTCGGCCGGCGACCCCTTCATCCGCCAGATGACCTACTACACGATCATTGCGAGCTTCGTCTTCTTCCACGTGGTCGAACGCTACATCCTCGTCCACCCCGTGCACGAGCACAGCGAGGGCGAGGCTCCAGGCCAACACGCCCACGACGAGGCCCACCACAGCGGGGGCCTTGGCGCCACGGGGCTCGTCGCCCACAGCTTCGTTGACGGCATCGCAATCGGCGCGGCGTTCCAGGCGAGCGCCGCGATCGGTGTCGTAGTCGCGCTTGCCGTGATCGCGCACGACTTCGCCGACGGCGTCAACACCGTCACCCTCACCTTCCGCGTGGCGCGAAACAAGCGAAGGGCCTACCTTTTCCTCGTTGGGGATGCCGCGGCGCCGGTCCTCGGCGCGCTCCTCACGCTCCTCGTCGCGGTCCCCGAATCGGCACTCGCGCTCATCCTCGCGTTCTTCGTGGGCCACTTCCTCTACATCGGCGCGGCCGACCTGCTGCCGGAAATGCACCGGGGCGAGCGCTCCTGGAAGGCGCTCGCCGTCCACCTGGTCGGGATCCTCGCGGTCCTCAGCCTCACGCGGATCATCACCGCGTGAGGGAGGGGCCACCCCGCCCGTGGGTCAGGGGCCCGAAGGGCCCTTGGCGGGGAGCCGACGAACCCTTAAGTGTGGGAATCGGGTCGCGCGCTCGATGGCGGATTTCGCGGGGGCACTCCTGCCGATCCTCGGCCTTGCTGCGCTGGCTGGCGCCGCCGACTTGCTTGGCGGCTGGCTTGCGCTCCGGCGCGAGCACTTCGACGACCCGCGCTACATCATCGCCTTCTCGGCAGGCATCGTGGTCGCCGCGGTGTTCTTCGAACTTCTGCCCGCGTCCGTCTCCGGGCTCCAAGGCGACACCCTCCAAAACCAGATGCTCGTGATGGCCCTGGGGTTCTTCTCGTTTTACCTCGTCGAGAAATCGATCATGCTCCGCGCCTGCGGCGAGCCAGAGTGCACCACGCACCACTACTCCCCGGCGATGGTCGCGGGGATGGCCGCCGACAACGTGGTCGATGGGGTGGGGATCGCCGTAGCCTTCCTCCTCGACCCCCTTGTCGGTTTCGTCGTCACCGCGATGGTGGTCGCCCACGAGGTCCCGCAGGGCCTTGCCAGCGCCGAACTCCTCAAGCATGCCGGGTGGCCACGTCGGCGCATCGTCCTCGTCCTTTGCGCGGCGGGAGGGGCGTATGTCGCCGGCGCCGCCCTTGCGGGGCTCTTTAGCCCCGGCCTCTACCAAGCCGCTCTCGGTTTCGTGACAGGGACGTTCGTCTACATCGGCTGCGCCGACCTCCTCACCGAGGCGCACCGAACGTTCAATGTGAAGGTCATCGCGGCCGTGATCCTCGGGGCGGTCCTTATGTTCGCCTTGACCATCCTTGAGGCCAGGGTCGCCGTCGCATAACGGCTGGCCCCTCTCACCTCCGCGCGCGCCACGCATACCTTGATATGAGGACAGGAAAAAACCGGCGCACCTTGCGGTTGCTCTTCTGGCGGAAGCCCCACGACCCTGGCCCGACGGCCCCGCCGACGCCCTTCGACCGTTGGCTCCTCTACGCGCGGCTCGGCGCATGGGGCTTGACCGCCCTGCTCTTTGCCGCCACCATCCTGCCCCTCACCTTCGACTTGTCCGCCGCCAATGACGGAGCCGACATCAACCTCAAGACGGAATTCTACACGGCCATGGAGAAAGGCGGGGGATTCCTCACGTATGATTTCTCGCCCTCGGCGGCCAAGGTGCTCCGTCAGCGCGTGGACACGAACGGGGATGGCCTTGTCGACGACCGGGAGTTCCTCGACTACCAAAACGCGCTCAAAGAAAACGTGAAAGGCCTCCTGGTTGTCCGCAGCTTCCAGATCACGGGCGCAAGGGTCGACGAGTGGTCCGGGTTGACCGGGTCCCGGGTGAACGACACGGCGCCGGCCCACGTCCACTTGACGATCGGCGGAATCTGGGTGGAGCATGACGCGGACGTCGCCCTGTCGCGCGGGCCGCTCGTTACGGTCGCGTTTGGAAACCTCACCGGCACGGAGCGTATCAACGACCGCACCGTCATCATCAACGGCGGGCTCGCCACGATGACCCCCACGTCGGGCAACGCGCGCACGCTCCGGGTCCCCGGCGGCATCGTGCTCGTTTCCTCGTACAGCTACGCGGCCTCGGCGTGGAACGACACCGCCCAGCCTGATGTGCGTTTCATCCGCTTCTCCGTGCTGGATTCCTCCCTGTTGCTCCTGGCTCCCCTCGCGATCGCCTATTTCCTTGGCGTCGGTGGGGCGCGCCGTGAGCAGGAGGCGACGCGCCAGGCGCGCGTCGTGCCTTTCCACCGGGCGCTCTCGGCCCTTTTCCTTCTCCTCCTCATCGTCTACTTCGGCGGAATCATGGGGCCGGTCATCTGGGGAGGCGGGATTGCGCTCGGGGTCGGCGGGCTGATGGCCGCCTTCCGGTTCTATCCGGCGGACCGTCGGCCCGAGCCCCTGCCCGGCGCTTCGGTGTCTGCGCCTGCACCCGAGGCTGCGGCCGAAGGGGGAACAGGCGCGGGGTGGGAACCCGTTGCCGTGCATGAGGAGAGCGCGGCCGCCTCGGGGATTGCCGCGGCCGCGGCCCTCCTTTCGCGCGCGCACACGCCTCTCGAGATCCCCGACGCTTCGAGAACCTTGCCAAGGGCCCTGTCCCCGCTCGATTTGCCCGACGGCGACACGCCGCGGCCCGAGGGTCGTGAGGCGGCGAAGCCGAGCGTAAGGGCGCCCCTGAACCTCGCGGCCGCCAAAGGCCCAGAGGCCGACCCCGGTGCCCCCGCGCCTCTACGCATCCGCTGCCCCGGCTGCAAGCATTATTTTGAAGCCCAAGGGAGCCGGCCGCTCTCCGTGACCTGCCCGCACTGCGGTCGCCGCGGGGTGCTCCGGTAGCCCCGCCTCATTAACTCGCGACACTCTTCGAAAGACAAGGGCGCAACTATGGCCAAACCCCGCAAGCTCCGAGTGGCGGTCGTCGACGACAACCGCTCCGTCGCCGAGATCATCTCGGAAATCCTCGGCAACCGGGACTTCACCTGCTTCGACGCCTACGACGGCCGGGGCGCCCTCGAGCTTGCCTCGCGCGAGGCCCTCGACCTCATGATCCTCGACTACCTCCTGCCCGACATGGATGGGCTTGCGGTCGTGAGGAAACTCGAAGCCATGGGAAAACAAGTCCCCGTGCTCCTTGTCACGGGCGTGCCCCGGGACCCGCCGGGCGGGTGGATGATCTCCCCCCTCGTGAAGGCCATTGTGCGCAAGCCCTTCCTTGCAAGCGAGCTGCGCGCGAAGGTTTCGGAGGTCACGGGCCGCGAGCTGCCTTGACGTGCCGCGCCGGTCCCCGCGCCCTCCCGCACGCCCAAATGTTTCTTGCGACTGCCTAACAAATCTTGATAAGCCCCACCCGCCTGGGACGCTTAGGGCCGCAACGGGGGTTCGACCGCGGGTGCCAAGGATTCGCCCGCATCCCCCGTCCTCCAAGTCGAGGACCTCACGGACGACCGCATCGGCCTGCCTGTCGCCGTGCTCGCGCGCGTGGCCAACGCGGACACCAAGAAGATCTCCATCCAGGTGGCTGTCTTCAAGTGCGGGAGCTGCGGGCGCCTTGCCGAAGAGGTCCAGACGACCGAGCAGCTGAAGTTCCCGCTCCAGTGCTCACCGACCTGGGGCGGCTGCGGCGCCAGGCGCCGGGAGGCGCACTTCAAGCTCCTCGAACGTGAGAGCGTCTACGCCGAACGTCAGACGCTTGTCCTTGCCGATGAAAAGCACGAGGACCGGCAGATCCATGCAATCGTCCGCGGCCAAATTGCCGGGAGCCTGCCCATCGGCTCGCGGGGCACCTTCCGCGGCCGCCTCAAGCGGCGCGAGGGGAAGATGGCGCGGGGCGAGATGGCCTACCTCCTCGAGGTCGCCGAGGTCTCGAGCGTCACCATGCCCGACCGCGTCGTCGTGTACCCGCGGCGCGTCGACCCGCAGATCATCTACAATATCATCGTCGAGCGCCAGCGCCAGGGGCTGCCAACGAACTACAAGGTCATCGTCGACGAAGCCCGCAAGATCGGGCTCGCCGAGGAGGACGTCCGCGCGATGCTCTCCAAGATGCTCTCGGAAGGGAAGCTCGAGGGCCAGGAGAAAAGCGAGCGGAGGCTGAAGGAAGAGCGCGACGACGGCTCGAAGAAGGACGACCTCTGACGCGCCCTACTTGCCCTTCCCCTCGAGCTTCGCGACCTTCTTCTTCAGCGCCTCGTTCTCCCTCTTGAGCGCGTCCACGTCGGGGCCGGTCTCCAGACCCTCGCGGATCGTCCGGATCGCTTCCTCCGCTGCCCGGCGGATGCGCCCGTCGACGGCTTCCGCTTCCGACATCTTTCGGAGAGGTTCCACGGCGCGTGGGTCGCAGAGGCGCCCCAGCTGCATTACCGAGGTGAGCTGGACCCGGAACATCTTGTCGCCCGCGAGCTTCAGCAAGTGGTTGACGACCTCGGGGCGTCCCTTGCCCACCGCCCCCAGGCCGCGGACCGCGGAGAGCCTCGAGAGCTGGTGGTACCCGTACTTCGTCCGTTCGATGAGCCTTTCGACGACCGCATCGGAATTGAGCGCGGCCAGCCCATCGATTACGCCCTGCCTCATCGTGTCGTTCCAAGAGTCCCTCGACAGCAGCTCTTCGAGGGCCTTGCGCGAACCCTTCGCGCGCGTGCGCCCGATCGTCTTGGCTGCCTCCATCGGGATGTAGTACGAGTCCTTCGCCTCAAGCGCCTTCTTGACAAGGCCAAGTGTCTCGGGCCGCCTGAAGCCCCCGAGGGCCTCGACGACTACGCGTCGCGCCTTGACATGCTTGATGGACAGGCCCTTCTTGAGCGCCTCGAAGGCGTCCGCCGTCGCCGTGTCGGCAAGGCAGCGCGCGGCCTCGGCCTGCACACCCCAGAAGCGGTCGCTAAGCAGCGCGCGGGCAAGCGCTTCGACGGCCTCCGGCGAGCCGACCTTCGCAAGCTGGTGCGCCGCGGCGATGCGCCCCATGGGGTCCTTGTCGTGCGCAAGCTGGTAGAACCACATCTTGCGCGGCTTCGTGACCTTCACGTGCTTCAACACCCAGTTGCCTGGGTCGAACCGGAAAAGCCGCGGCTCTGCCTGCAGCTTCCACGTGAACGTGTGCTCCTTCTTCTCAACGGTCTCCTTGAACGAACGCCGGCGGCCGTTGGGCAGCTCGAACTCGAAAACGATGGGCATCTTGAAAAGCGGCGTCTCCGGGTCCGTGCGGTGCGACTGGACGACCCACGCGGAGGCCTCCTTCTTCTTGGCGTCCCAGCTGTAGGTCACCTTGTACTCGGGGTGGCCGGCCTTGAAGATCCACTCGTCGAAGAACCAGCGCAGGTTCTTGCCCGTCGCCTTCTCGATCGCGTTGATGAGGTCGAGCGTCTCGACGCTGCGGCCCGCGTTGTCGTCCACGTAGGTGTGGATCGAGCGCCACCAAAGGTCGTCGCCGAGGACGTAGCGCAGCATGTGGAGGACGCACGAGCCCTTCTCGTAGAGGTGCCGGTCGAAGATGTCCGAGGGCTCCTTGTAGACATTCGTGACGATCGGCCGCCGGTAGTGCTCCTTGTCCTCGCCGAAGTACGTCCTCGCGTTGCCGAGCATGTGGTAGCGGAACGAGGCGTCTCCGTGGTCGTGCTCGTCGAAGAGCGCGTCGAAGTACGTGGCGAAGCTCTCGTTCAGCCACGCGTGGCTCCAGTCCTTGCAGGTCATGAGGTCGCCGAACCACTGGTGCGCGAGCTCGTGGGCGACGAGCCCCTCATGCCAGTTTTCCGCGACCGCACGCTCGTCGCAGAGGACGAGGTCCGTCTGCGTCGTGGCCGACGTGTTCTCCATGCCGCCGTAGATGAAGTTCGCCGCCGCGACCTGGGCGTACTTCTCGTACGGGTACTTCACGCCGATCGCCTCGGAGAAGAACTTCACCATTTTCGGCGTCTTGCCAAAGACGAGCTTTGCCTGGGCCACGCGCGCCTTCTCGGTGTAATAGGTGATCGGGATTCCGGCCCAGCTATCCTTGATCTCAACCCATCGGCCTGCCGCGAGCGTCACAAGGTAGGTCGAGTGCGCGATCGCGATCTTCCAATGGAAGGTCTTCGTCCCCGCCTTCTTGTCCTGCGTGACCTCGAGGAGCTTGCCGTTGGATACCGCCGTGAAGTCCGAGGGCACGGTCACGACCACCTCACTCGTGGCCTTCTCCTGGGGCGCGTCGTGGCAGGGGAACCAAAAGCGCGAGTACTCGTCTTGGCCTTGGGTCCACACCTGTGTCGGCGTGTCGGGGTAGGCCTTCTCAGGGCCTATGAAGTAAATTCCGAGCTTGGGCTCCTTCAACGAGTACTTGACGGCGACCTGGACCTCTTCGCCTGACTTGTACGCACGGGGGAGCTTGACTGTGAGCTTCTTCTTGTCGTAGGTGAAACGGCACTTCTTCGCCCCGCAGGCCACACCGTTGACCTTCATGTCCACGGCGTCGAAGGCGGCCTCGCGCGCGCCGTCGTGGAACGACCGCAGCGTCGTCGTGCAGGTGCCCACGAGCGTCTTGCCGGGGATGTCGAGCGCGATTTCGAGCTTGATGTGCGTGGAGTCGAACTCGCGGTCTGGCGCGTAGTGCGGGCGCGAACTCGGAACGAGGAAGCGCGGGTCGCTTGCAAGTCCAGACTCTTGGCCCATCATCCGGTGGCAAGATTCACTCACTGGGGATCACTCCCGGCTAAAGTGAGCCAGAAAGTCGGCCAGCCGTTATGAACGTTCTTGAGGCCGGCTGAACTTGGCGCGAGAGCGCGCGTTTGGCCAGAAGGGGGTCGACACCCCTACAGTATTGACCAAACGGGCATCGGGGCCGCCGTGAAGACCTCCCGGTGGGACCTATGGCTGAAGCCTATGTGCGGACCTTGTGCAAAGAATGCGGCCTGCTCACCGAGTACACGGACCCCAGGGCTGTGCGGGCGGAGTTCGGGCCTGCGTGGCCGTTCGAGGCCGGCGAGGGGGACGTCCCGGGGCTCGAGTCGTTCCCGCTCGCCCCCGTGACCGTCTGCGCGTGCCGGATCGGCCAGCCCATC
>JBGPNV010000127.1:0-7512 GCA_041487695.1 Thermoplasmata archaeon
CTCCGTGAACTCGGACGCAAACGCTCCGATCTTCAAGGCGTGCGACATCGGCGTGGTCGCCGACCTCTACAAGTTCATCCCGGCGCTGAAGGCCGCGGCGGCCAAGCACCAAACGTGAGGCAGGCCCCAGCCCCTACCCTCGAGCCTCAAGCCACCCTAGAGCTTCGGCAATGAGCGCCATGGCGGCCTCCCATGAGCCACGCACGACTTCCTCGCGCGCGGCGGCCCAAAGCGCCTGCGCTTCCGTCGTGCCCTCCCGCTCGCCCGACGAGCCGATCGAGCGGCGAAGGTCCCCCAGGGCCTGTTCGACCTCACCCCCCGTGAGCGACAGGGCGCGCGGGCCCGAGGGCGCCTTGAGGCTCACGCTCAACCCCCCGATCGCGTGGAGCGCCGCGAGGTAGTCGCCCGATTCCGCCCACTGCCGCGCGCGCGAAAGCGCATGGGCAACCTCCCGCATCTGCGGGCTGTCCGCGCCGATCGTGATGGACTTCGAAACGGTGGCAAAGTGGTGGTGGAACGCTTCCTTGCCAACCGGGTACGATCGGCTCGCGTCCCTCCCTTCCTGCTTAGGCACTTCCCGTCGTCCTCGCGCACCTTCCGTCGCAGCGGGCTCTTGAAGCTAAGGGGGCGAGAATCGCCTTTGAAACTCAAGGCGTATGGTTTCCCATATCGCCAGGGTCGCCCCCGTGGCCTCCCGCGCACGAGCCAGCCGGCTCATCCGAACCGGTACTTGACCCCGAAGCCGCCCCTCGGCATCGTCCAGGCGACCGCGCCCTGGTCGCAGAGGACATCGCACGTCCCGCATTCCACACACCCCTCGTAGTTGAAGTGCATCACTTGGCGGTCGGCCTCGTCGGCCTTGTAGCACTGCGTGGGGCAGCCGTACTGGCACATCTGGTGCGGGCACCGCCTGCAGATGTTCGCGTCGACGACGATGTGCGGCCGGTTCTGGTCGATGGTGAACTCCGTCTCGCCCACGCGCTCCATGATCTCGACGGGCTGGCCCCGGATAGGCACGGCGCTCATGCGTGTCCCCCTCCTGCGTCTGCCCCGTGGGCGAGGGGGGCGGCCCCTGGCGAGGCCGGCGCGTGGGCCTCCTCGGCCTCCTCTTCGACCGCCCGCATCGCGCGCAGGGCCTCCTCCTTCTTCATGTCATGGTAAAGCACGCGCAGCATCCGCCTGCGCCGCCTTGTCACGAGCTCCTTGGTGAGCATGGGGCCAAGGAAGGGCACCCTCGCGATCGCGGCCGGGACAAGCTCGGAGAGCGCCGCCTTCGCGCCGTCGGCCATAAGCTGGGGCGCAAGCCCGGAGCCGAGAAGCGTGAGGCCGATGTTCTCCCCGAACGTCTTCTTCGGCTGGCCGGTCGGCCACACGATCTTCGAGAAGACCGACTCGATGAGCCTCGGGTAGTCGTAGAAGAGCCGCGGGTTGCCCGTGATGTGGTCGATGTTGCGGAATTGCGCGAGGTCTTGGAGCACGAAGGAGTTCCACAGGCGCCGCTCATAGGAAGCCAGTGCGCCCCCCGAGAAGTTCTTGCCCGCCCGCCACGCGTCGACAAAGGTCGCGCCGGCAAGCAGGCCCGACTTGATCGCGTAGTTCATCCCTTCGATGTTGAGGCCCGTCGACAGGAGCATCTGCGCCGTGTCGCCACCGACCAGAAGGCGGTCGTCATAGAGCTCGGGCATCCAGTTGATCCCGCCGATCGGCGCCCAGTGCGTGGCGTACTCGACCTCCTGGCCTCCGCGGACGAACGGCTGGATGTACGGGTGGCGGATGAACTGGTCGAGCGCGTCGCGGAAAAAGAACTCCCGCCGCCAGGCCGACTCCATCGCGAGCATGACCCCAAGGGAGACGGTGTCCTTGTTGCTGTACATGAAGCCCCCCGCGCGGATGCCCTTCGGCAGGAAGCCGAGGACCATCTCGTTGGCCACACCGTCGCCCGGCATGAGGTTGAATCGGTCTTCGACCGTCTTCTCGTCGAGCTGGATGATGACCTTCGCGCCCCATTCCTGGTGGGCCATCTTGTACTTGCGCGAGCCCTTCTTGAGCTCGCGCTGCTCCTTCGACACGAGCGGCGTCAGGTCGAGCAGCCTCGAGTTGGCCCCGTCGCAGAGCAAGTACGCGTCGAATTGGAGCTCCTCGCCGCCCTGCAGGATTCCGAGGACATGGCCGTGGGCGTCGTACGTGAACCCCTCGACGAGCACGCCCTCGATGAGGTTGACATCCGGGACCGCGCGGGCCTCCGCAAGCTGCGTGACCTTCGAGGCTAGCCACTTGTCCACGCGGGCCCGGAGCACGGCAAACCCTGCATAGGGCGGCTGCCGCCACTCCGTGTTCTTGAACTCCACCGTGAACCCCGACTTGTCGGTAAGCAGCGAAATCCGCTTCGAGGTGATGGGCCGCTCGTAGGGCATCTCTTCCCAGAAGCGCGGGAGGACTTCCTCGAGGTCGCGGCCCCACAGGATCCCCCCCGAGACGTTCTTCGAGCCCACGGGGCTGCCGCGCTCGATGACCGTGACCGGGATGCCCTCGGAGACGAGCTTGAGGGCCGCCGAGAGGCCGCACATGCCGCCGCCGATGATGCAAATACCCTGCATTTTCTCGGGCAAGCGTGTGCCTCCGGGGAAAACCAAGCCGCACGGGGCCAGGCGAATGTCTGGCCAGCCTTCGAGATCGGGGGCGGCCTATATGAAATCTGGCGACCCGGCGAATCGTGGCGCGGATGGCGCACCGGAGGGAAGGCCCCAAGTATACCGAGGCCGGCTCCTTGGCCTTGGATGTCCGCCCGCCGATTTGTGGCCGGCCTGCTCTACGAGGTGCGGCCGCTGCCGATGGCGGCCGCGCTCCTCACCGTGCTGCTCGGCGTGGGGTGGGCGCAGGGCGGGCTGCGCGGGGTCCCGCCTTCCGTCGGGCCGCTTTTGGGGAGCGTCTTTTTCGGCCTCTACACCGCGCACCTCATGGACACCTACGTCGACGTCGTCTTGCGTGGCGATTCAACGCCCTCGGACTACCCGTGGTACTTCCGGGACTCTTCGGGGCTCCTTGCACCCGTGCGGTACCCCGCGCTCGTCGCGGGCAGCGCCGCCTTGTGCGTGGTGTTCGCGCTGCCCGCCTCTTCGGCGGGCGGCCCCGCGGTCGCCCTGCTCCTCGGAGGCGCGCTTGCGCTGGCGCTCACCTACGCGCCTTTCGTTGACCGCACCACGCTCGGCGTGTCCCTCGGCTACCCGCTCGGCATGGCGGCGGTGCTTCTCGCCTCGTTTCTCTCCGTTGACGGCACCCTCGACGCGCCCTTCCTCGTGCTCGTCGCCGCGCTCGTGGTCGCGCTTTCCGGCACGAAGATCCGCTCGGATGTGATCGACGTCGAAGACGACCGGCGCGTGAACAAGCGGACGGTTGCCGTCGTGCTCGGCGCCCCGCGTGCCGAAAGGCTCGGTTACGGTCTTGCTCTGGCGGGCCTCGCGGCGGCGGCCCTCCTCCCGCTCGTGTTCCCCGTGAGCCTCGCGTTTGCCGCGCCGCCCGCCGCAAGCGCCGTGCCCGTGCTCTCGAGGGCCAGGCGCGAGCCGCTCTCCGCGTCCTTCGCCATGGCCCTTGCGCTCCTTGCTCTGCTTGCCGCCGATGTGGCGGTCCTCGCCCTCCTGCCCGGCGCTCTCCCGGCCTAAGGCTTGAGGCTCTGGCGCTCCGCCTTTTCCTTGCGCAGGCGCTCGAGCAGCTTGCCGAACGGGTCGAAGAACTCGTCGGCCACGCGCTCCTTGAGCGGGATGATCGCGTTGTCCGTGATGTGGATGTGCTCGGGGCACACCTCCGTGCAGCACTTCGTGATGTTGCAGTAGCCGATCCCCCCGACGTCCCGCATCAGGGGGCGGCGGTCCTCGACGTCGAGCGGGTGCATCTCGAGGTACGCGAGCTTCACAAAAAACGCGGGGCCGGCAAAGTGGGACTTCTGGTCGTGGTTCCGGATCACGTGGCACACGTCTTGGCACAAGAAGCACTGGATGCACTTCCGGAACTCCTGCACGCGGTCGATGTCCTTCTGCCACATGCGGAAGGTCCCGTCCTTCTCGGGGGCCTTGGGGCGGAAGGGGGGGATCTTGCGGTCGACTTCGAAGTTCCAGGACACATCGGTGACGAGGTCTTTCTTGAGCGGGAACGACTTCATCGGCTCGACCGTGACCGGCCGGTCAAGGGGCAGGCTCGACAGCCGCGTCATGCACATGAGCTTCGGCTTGCCGTTGATCTCCGCGCTGCAGGAGCCGCACTTGCCCGCCTTGCAGTTCCAGCGGACCGCGAGGTCGCCCGACTGCTCCGCCTGGACCTTGAGGACCGCGTCGAGGACGACCATCCCGGGGTCAAGTTCCACTTCGTACTCCTTGAGATCGCCCGCGACCGGCGTGCCCCGCCAAATGCGGAACTTCGCGCTCTTCGGGAGCGCCCCCTCTTCCAGGCTACTTCCCCCCGATGAGCGCCTTGAGTTCGGGGGGCATTACGGGCAGCGGCTCGCGGCGCACGACCGGCCCTTCGGGCCCCTTCTTGACCACATGGTTGAAGGTGGCGAATTCGGGCCGCGTCTCCGGGAAGTCCTCGCGTGTGTGCCCGCCGCGGCTCTCTTCGCGGGCAAGCGCGGCGCGGGCGCAGGCCTCGGACACCGTGAGCATGGACTCGAGGTCGAGCGCGAGGTGCCAGCCGGGGTTGAACACGCGGTTGCCTTGGGCCTTCACGCGGCCGGCGCGCGCCTTGAGCTTCTCGAGTTCGCCAAGCCCTTTCTCGAGTTCCCCGCGGCTGCGGATGATCCCGACATGCGCCTCCATGACCGTCTGGAGCGTCTTGTGGACCTCGAAGGGGCTCTCCCCCTCCTCGCGGTCGAGCGGGGCCCCCATCGCCTGCACGAAACGCCCGAGTTCGGACTCGTCCACCTCCGGCCCGGCCGCCATCGCCTTCGCCCCGCGCGCGGCAAAGCGGCCCGCGCGCCTGCCAAAGACGAGCAGGTCCGAGAGGGAATTCCCGCCGAGCCGGTTGGCCCCGTGCAGCCCCGCGGCCGACTCGCCGGCGGCGTAAAGACCCGGGACGGTTGCCGCCGCCGTGTCCGCGTCCACGCGGATGCCGCCCATCACATAGTGGCAGGTCGGGCCCACCTCCATGGGCTCCTTCGTGATATCGACGCCCGCGAGCTCCTTGAATTGGTGGTACATCGAGGGGAGTTTCCGCTGGATCTCCTCGGCCGTCCGCTGGGACGCGACATCGAGGAAGACGCCGCCGTGCGGGCTGCCGCGGCCCTCCTTGACCTCCTTGTTGATCGCTTTGGCGACGACATCGCGCGTAAGGAGTTCGGGCGGGCGCCTCGCCGTCACGTCCTTGAGCTTGCCCGCTTGGTTGAGTTCCGTTTGGTGCAGCCATTCCTTCGTCTCTTCCTCGGATTCCGCGTATTCCCCCTTGTTCATCGGGGGCACATAGCGGAACATGAACCGCTCCTGTTTGTTGTTCTTGAGCACCCCACCCTCGCCGCGCACGCCTTCCGTGATCAGGAGCCCGCGGACGGAGGGGGGCCAGACCATTCCCGTGGGGTGGAATTGGACGAAGGCCATGTCGAGGAGGACGGCGCCCGCTTGGTAGGCCATCGACTGGCCGTCGCCCGTGTACTCCCAGGAGTTGCTCGTGATGCGCCACGCCTTGCCGATGCCGCCGGTCGCAAGCACGGTGGACTTCGCGCGGAAGACGACGACCTTGCCCGACTCGCGCCAGTAGCCGACGGCGCCGACGACGCGGCCGCCCGAAGTAAGGAGGCGGTAGATCGTGCACTCCATGTAAATGTCGGTCCCCGTGTGGATCACGTGGTCCTGGAGCGTCCGGATCATCTCGAGGCCCGTGCGGTCGCCAACGTGGGCGAGCCGCGGGTACGTGTGTCCGCCGAAGTTGCGCTGGAGGATCCGACCATCGGGCGTGCGGTCGAAAAGCGCGCCCCACGCTTCCAGTTCGCGGACGCACTCGCCCGCCTCCTGCGCATGGAGTTCGGCCATCCGCCAATTGTTGAGCATCTTGCCGCCGCGCATCGTATCGCGGAAGTGGACCTGCCAATTGTCCTTGGGCTCCACGTTTCCGAGCGAAGCAGCCACGCCGCCCTCGGCCATGACCGTGTGGGCCTTGCCAAGCAGCGACTTGCACACAAGCGCGACGGACGCCCCCTCCGCGCGCGCCTCGATCGCGGCGCGCAGGCCCGCGCCGCCCGCGCCGACGATGAGCACATCGTGCTCGTGGGTCTCGTAGCGGCCGGACACTTGGGACACCCTCCCTTCAGGCCGGCGCGGGCGCGGCGGCCGACGGCTTGCGGCGCATCCACAGGACGTAGCCGGCCGCGGCGCCGGCCAGCCCGGCAAGCCCAATGGCGAAGACCAAGGGGTCGATGAGCACAACCGGTTCCACAAAGGTGAGGTTGGGGATGCCGCCGGCAAGCAGGCGGACATAGAAGTCCGCGAAGCAGACCGCCCCGAGCGAAATCCAAGCGAAGAGCATGTGGTGCTCGTTGAGTTTCGAGATCGCCTTCCACCCCTTGTAGCGCGCGTCCCCGAACCGCGTACAGGAGAAGCAATCGATCCTGCCCCCGATGAGGTGGCGCAGCGAGTGGCACGAGAAGGTGTAGAGGCCGAGCGTCGCGGTGTTCACGAGGAGCACGACGGTCCCGAGTCCAATCCCGAGGTGGCCGGAGTGGTTGAAGGCCACGACCGTGTCGTAGCTGAGGATCACGAGGATTGCGAGGGCCGCGTACATGAAGTACCGGTGGAGATTGAGCAGGACGAAGGGGAAGCGCGTCTCGCCGGCGTAGACCTCGGGTTTCCCGAGTTCGCCAACCGCGCAGGCTGGCGGTTCCGAGAAGTACGTCCTGTAGTACATCTTGCGATAGTAATAGCAGGTCAGGCGGAAACCGAGGGGGAAGGGCAGGATGATGAGCGCGGGCGAAATCGGGACGAAAGCCCATGCGAGCCAGCTCGTGTTGAAGGGCCAGAAGTTCAGCGAAAGGAGGACCGTCGGCGAATAGAACGGCGAAAGGTAGGGCTCGCGGGAGAAGTGCGAGCCCTGGAACGCCGCCCACGTTGAATACACGATGGCCGCGCCAAAGCCGCCAAATTGGAGAGCGGGCGCAAGCCACCACTTGTCGATTCGGGAGGTATTTCGGAAGCCGCGCGTGCTCAGTGTGCCCGTTGCAGCGGCCACGCGCCTTGAGCGTCCGTAGCAAACTTAAAGGCTAGCCCATTACGCGAGCGTGGAGTGGTCGTGCGGGGGCAACGACGCGCCGCCCACGAGCCGACGGGGCCCGGCAGTGCGTCGTGACCACCGAAAATTCGCGCCGTTTGGAACCATCAGAATCCTGCGCCTAATCTTTCGCTGTGGCGCGCCAGCATGGGGCCCCCTCCGCCACGCATTTTTTCCACAGGAAACCCTCTTGGACAGCGCCCTCCGGCCGCATCGAGCCACAGTCTGCGCTTCAGGCGCTGCCCCAGAAACGCTTATATGCGATTCGCC
>JBGPNV010000128.1:0-7508 GCA_041487695.1 Thermoplasmata archaeon
ATCGAGGAGCGCATGACGCTGAACCGTGAAGACAGCGAGGTGGTCCGCATCAACGCGTCGGCCGGTATCGGGCCGGTTGCCGTGACCCCCGACGTCCTGGAGGTGATCCGCCAGGGCCTGAAATACTCCGCGCTAGGCGATGGTGCGTTCGACATCAGCGTGGGTCCGCTGGTCGCGTTGTGGGGGATCGGGACCTCCGGGGCTCGAGTGCCGGGCCCGGAGGAAATCCGTCGGGCAGTTGCCCTCGTCGGGTACCGCGACGTGACAAGGTTCCCGTCGACGACGACTTCCTTGTCCTCCCACAGCCCGCCGGCCTTCTTGATCTCCTCGGGAACGCCGTCGTGCCAGTAGGACGTTAGGTGCCTGCCCTTCACGAGGTCCGCCGAAACGAGCGTCCAAGGTCCGTGGCAGATCGAGGCGACCGGCTTGTTCTTGGAAAAGAACGACCGAGAAATGTCCTGGGCGCCCTTCAGTTTCCGCACGGTGGCGGGCGCCCCATCCGGGAAGCCGCCCGGGATGACCAGGAGGTCGTAGTCGTCGGCGCTCACCTTGTCGATCGTCTTCGTTGGCTTGAGGCCGTAGCCGTGCTCGCCCCCAATCGGCTGCAGGGTCGGGGCCGCGATGTCCACGTGCCAGCCTTCCTCCTGGAGGCGGAACATCGGGACGAAAACCTCCATGTCCTCGAATTTGTCGGCGGTCAAGATCAGGGCTTTGCGAGCGTGTGTGGCAGGCATCGGGGTGCACCTTTCGCCCGTCGAAACGGTGCGGCGGGTTCAAGATTGTTTCGCGGGGTGGCAACGCGCTCGCCACAAGGGGGCCGCCGGGGTGGGGCCTCCAAGGCCCACGCGATCGCCGATCCTAAATAGCGCCCCGGCCGCTCCAAGGTGCCGTGGCCCTTTCGCGAAGCCTCAGAGCATGGCTCCTTGACCCCGCGGCGGACCCGAGTGTCCGCTACCGCGTCCTCACGGAGCTCCTCGACCGGCCCGCGGACGATCCCGAGGTGGTCGCCGCTCACCGGCAGATCGGCCGCAAGGGTTGGGTCGGCGAGATCCTGCGCCGCCAGCACAAGGCCGGGCAATGGGAGACGCCGGGCACATCTCGGCGCGAACTCTACCGCCCCAAATACATCGCCACGAACTGGTGTCTGCTTGTCCTCGCGGACCTCGGGGCGGAAGGCACGAACCCCAAGGTTCGAAGGGCGGTCGGCCTCTTTCTCCGGCGCTACGCGAGTCGCACGTCCGGGATCGGAAGCCCCGGTGGCGAGGTCTGTTTCACCGGCAACGCCGTGCGGATGCTCACGCGGTTCGGACGGTTCGAGGACCCGCGGGTGCAGCGCGGGATCGATTGGATCGTGCGCCACCAGAAGGCCGACGGCGGTTGGCACTGCTTCCCCTCGCGCACGGGGACGCTCGATGGGTGGGAAGGGATGGCCGCCTTTGCCGCCATCTCCCCGCAGAAACGGTCGGCCGAAGTGCGCCGGGCGATCGAACGGGGCGCCGAATTCTACCTCGGCCGCGGCCTGCTTCGTGAAGGCCCCAAGCCCTACGCGCCTTGGCTTCGCCTCCACTACCCGGTGCACTACTACTACGACCTGCTCGTGGGCCTCGACTTCCTCACGGCGCTCGGCTACGGAGAAGACCCCCGGATGCGCGCCCCGCTGGACCGGCTCCTGCGAATGCGACGGGCCGACGGCACGTGGAACCTCGACGCGCTCCACCCGGATTCCGAGGACCCGAACTACCCGGTCCGGCGGTCGTTCTATCCCTTCGGCCTCGAGGTCCCCGGGCGGCCGAGCCGGTGGCTCACCGCAACGGCCCTCGCCGTCCTGAAGCGTGCCCACCGATGAGCGGGGGGCGCGCCCTGCCTTCAAATGTAGGTACCCTAGATGCGGATGGTTTTTCGCGCGGGCGCGGAAACGACTCTGCATGGTCGCTCTCCGCGGCGCGGCGGCAGTCCTCGCGTGCGCTGTGACGCTGGGGCTTTCCCTCGCACCGGCAACCATGGCTGCCGGTGCCCCGCCCGACCCCCGGGCCGCCGTGGTCCGCTTGAGCGAGCGGTTCGACATGTCCCACGACTCGCACGTGCACCTCGTCGCTTCGGGCCCCAACCTCCTTGCCACATGGGAAAGCGACCAGGCCCCGGAGATTTACCCCGAGTCGGCCACCAAGATGGAGATGGGGTGGGCCGCGCGCTTCGACGGTTCGAATTGGTCCGACGCCTTCGGCGCCTCCTATTCCGGGGGGGCAACCGTCGAGGCGCACTTCGGGCGGTCGGCGGCGGGCAGCGACCACTTCGTCGTGGCCTACAACCTGCGGCCCGGTTCCGTTGGATTCGTCCGCTTGCCCCTCCGGGGCGCCGCGCCGTCGGCCGAGTGGGTCCTGGCGCCCCACGAAGGGTTCGTCCTCGAGCGCCCCGCGCCCGCCGTCTTCGACGAGGTCGATGTGGCCGTCCTGGTGACGAACGACGACCGCTTCGCGCCCCCGGGCGAGCGCGCGGCCGTCCTCCTCACGCTGACGCCGGGCCTGCCGCCGCAGGGGGAAGTGATCGCGACCTTCCCAACGCTTGCGCTCTTCGACGCCCGGCTGTTCAATTGGTCGGGCAGGCTTGCGGCGGTCCTCGAGGTCGAGCCCGAGCAGCTTGCCCCCCACGAACTCCTGTTAACGACGCGAGGCGCGTCGGGCTGGTCGAACCCCGTGAGGATTGCCGGGGCGACCGACGGCCTTTCGAGCATGGCGGCCGACGTCCTCGTTGAAGGGGGGCGCGCGTTCCTCGCCTACGAGCGCCAGCGTACCTTCGAGTCGACGGCGCGGGGCATCGTGCTCGCCGAGCTCTTGCCGAACGGCTCGACCCGGGAAGTCGCCGCAAGCCCGCCCTCCTCCGCGCACAGCCACCTCTCGCCCGACCTGGCGGCCATGGGCGGCCGGGTCTTCGTGTCATGGACGACGGACGACAACTCGCTGGGGCTCGGGCCCGACGTGGATTCCTACTACCGAAGCCTCGACCCTGCAGGTTGGACGCTGGGGCCCACGCGGCCGCTCAACCCGCCGGACGAGAACGCCACGGACGGCGACTCGGCGATCGCCTCGGATGGGTCGCGGCTTTTCGGCGTGTGGATCACGGACAACCCCGCCTATACTGACGGGCTCGACCCGGACGTGGTCGCGCGCTACTTGGAGGGCGACTTCGACCTCGACGGCCTCGACGATGCGGTGGACCCCACCCCCACGGGGGCGCCGGCACCCTCGCCGCCGGGCGGTTCCTCCGGGCCGTCGCCTTTGCCCCTCATCGCGGGCGCGGCCCTCGCGGTGGGCGCGGCGTCCGGCCTTTCGGCCGCCGTCCTGCGCCTGCGCCGCGCCGGCAGGGGCCGGTAGGGCGCCTCATTCCAGGACGTGGATGTTCTTCCTTGCAGCCATCTCCTTGAGGACCTTGGGCCAGACGGACACCGTGACCTCGCCGAGGTGCGCCTTCCGGAGGAGGAGCATCATCGTGCGCGACTGCCCGATCCCGCCGCCGATCGAGAGCGGGACCTCGTTCTTCACGATGGCCTGGTGGTAGGGGAAGCGCAGGTTGTCCGTAAGGCCCGCCATCTCGAGCTGCTTCACGAGCGACAGGGCATTCACCCGGATGCCGCCGGACATGAGTTCGTGCCGGCGCCGCGTGACGGGGTTCCACACGAGGATGTCGCCGTTGAGGCCGTGCATCGGCCGCCCGTCCTTCGAGCGCGTTTCCGTGATCCAGTCGTCGTAGTCGGCCGCGCGGTTCTCGTGGGGCAGCCCGTCTTTGAGCGGCCAACCGATCCCGTAGATGAAGACGGCGGGGTGCTCTTGGAGGACCGCGGTCTCGCGCTGCTTGCGCGGCAGGTCGGGGTACTTGTCCAGGATGTCCTCCGCGTGGAGGAACGTGAGTTTCGAGGGCAGCGTCGGGAACTTCCTGTCCTTGAGCTGCGGGTAGAGCTTCTGCACATGGGCCTCCGCGCCCTTGATCACGCGCCAGATGGCCGCCGCGCTGTCGGTGAGGAGCCGGAGCTTCCGGTCCTCCTCGCGGATCGCCTTCTCCCAGTCCCACTGGTCGACGTAGCAGCTGTGGTCGTGGTCGAGGAAGTAGTCCTTGCGCACCGCCCGCATGTCCGTGCAGATGCCCTCGCCGATTTTGCAGTCGAACGCCTTGAGGGCCATCCGCTTCCACTTCGTGGCGGCCTGGACGACCTGGGCCTCGACCGGGTGCGCGTTGCGGTCGTTCGAGATGTGGAATTGGACCGGCGTGCGCGACCCGTCGCGGTCGAGCATGTCGTTCACGCCGCTCTCGGCGTCGACGATGAGGGGCACGGGGACCATGAAGAGGTTGAGATCCTTGCAAAGCCGCCTTTCGATGAAGGCCTTCGTCGAGGCGAGCGCGTGGGCGGTCTCGCGTGGCGTCAGGAGCGGCGCGTAGTCGTCGGGCAGGACTTTCTCGAGTTCGTCGTAGTTTCCGATGCCAGGACCTGCAAGGTCGGCCTTCTTCGCTGCAAGCATGCGAGTTCCTCGCTTCCCACGAGGCGCGCGGTGGGCTCATAAGCGTGTTCTATAGACAGCGGGGGCGAGGTGCACGTTTCTCCGAGCCTGGCGATGAGTTTTTGCAGGTGGCCCCCCTACCCTGCCCTCGTGGACACGGCACGGATCATGGCTCTCGCGCTCGAAGAGGCGGGCATGTTCCGCACCCCGGAGGATTCGGAGGTCTACGTCCCTGGGACAGGGTTGAAGCGCGCGATGTTCGGTGTCGACATCGATTCGGGCGAGCTTGCCCTTGCCAAACAGATGGGCTTCGATGTCGTGATCGCGCACCACCCGTCGGGCGGCTCGACCTGGGCGGGGTTCCCCGCGGTGCTCGAGCGGCACACGAAGATCATGGTGGACGCGGGGGTGCCCCCCGGAGAGGCCGCAGCCGCCGTCGAAACGCTGAAGGACGAGCACGGGCCGCGCACGCACATGCTGAACTACGACCGGCTGCCGAGCGTGGCGAGGATGCTTGGGCTGCCTTTCATGAATATCCACGCCCCGGCCGACGAGGTCGGACGGCGCCTGATGCACGAGACCGTCGCGAAAGCCGTAGGCCCGGGGGCCCGCGTTGGGGACGCGGTCGCAGGGCTCCAAGCGCTGCCAGAGTTTGCCCACAGCCCTCACCCGATCCTCGCCAGGATGGGGACCTTCGAGGCGCCCCTCGGGCGGTGGACCTTCGTCCATGGCGCGGGCACGAACGGCGGCTTTCCCGTCGCCTCCGCGCTCTTCCGCGCGGGGCTCGACACGGTCTTCTACATCCACATCGACCCGGCGCACCTCAAGAAGCTGAGGGAGGAATTCCGCGCGAGGTCGAAAAACCTCGTCGTGACCGGGCACATCGCCAGCGACAGCGTGGGGATCAACGTCATCATCCGCCGGTTGAGGCGCGAGGGGCTCGAAGTCACGCCGATGGGCGGCGTGGTGGAATAGGCGGCTTGCGGGGCGCCGCGCCGAGCCGCCCCGTCTTGACCCAGAACGCCGCAACGACGGACCAGCCCCCGAGCAGGAGGCTTGAAAGCAGCTCGGGGATTGCCTGAGACGGGAACGGCCACCCGAATTGCTGGGCGAGGGCGACGGAAAGCCCGAGGATCCCCGCGGCGACGGCAAGCACGAGGGTCGCGGCGCGGATTCTCCTCGAAGACCCCTCGAGCGAGAGCGCAAGCAAGAGCATGCCGACGGGGACGAACGTGAAGTAGGTGACCGAGACGAAGAGGTGCGGTGCCCCGTAGGACTCGTTGACGATGCCGATGGCCGAGAGCGACGCGCCGCCGAAAGCGAGCGACAGGAGCGCGGCCCCGCCGAGGACGGTCCTCGGCGCGGCCGCCGCAAGCGCCCAGACAAACACGAGGTAGACAGCGCCGGCGGCCGCAAGACCGGCTCCGAAGACCGCCGCGGATGCGTGCGATGGGTGCCCGAGGTCCGAGAGCGCGTCCTTGGTCCACACGAACCACGGCGCCATGGCAAGCGCGCCGACGACGGCGCCGAACCCGAGGGCGGCGCTTGCCGCCGCGGCAGGCAGGGCAAATCTCCTGCGGTCCATCATCTCGGCCAAGCAGGGGGAAGACGGGGGAAAAGGGTGGCGCCTGGGCGCGAGGGCGGCCCCCCGCGTGGGTATATGCGAACCGCTTATTTGCCCCCAGGCGATCGCGGAGCCCTCCAAGAGGACCTGCCATGGCCGCCCCCGCCGCACACCCGAAGTTCGAGGACTGGATGGACAACTTCGACGGGTGGGTCGACCGCGTCGGCTACCCGCGCAACCTGCTCGGGGACTTCAAGCTTGAACCGAAGTACGCGCCGCCGCCCTTCCCGAATGTGGAGTTCGGCCGCTACAAGGGGCACACGAAGTGGCGCGAGCCCGCCGAACACCCGGCTGCCGACGCGCGCGCGATGCTCCTCAAGCTGATCACGATCCAAGGCGACACGGAGTTTGCAAGCGTCGAGCAGCAGCGCAAGCTCCTCGAGAAGGCGCCGACCGCCTACGATATGAAGTCGATGACGCGCGTGAATGTCGAGGAGATGCGCCACGGGTGGCAGATGGCCCACGTGCTCATCGAGCACTTTGGCGAGGACGGCTGGAAGGAGGCCGGAGGGCTCCTCTCGCGCAACGCCCAGAAGGGGGAGCGCATCCTCCAGGCGTTCAACGACCCCGTGCAGAATTGGCTCGACTTCTTCTGCTACACGAGCTTCCTCGACCGCGACGGCAAGTACCAGCTCGGCTGCCTGCTGCACAGCGGGTTCTACCCGCTCGCGGCGAGCATGGGGCCCATGCTGAAGGAAGAGGCGTTCCACCTGGGCACCGGAGTCACGGGGCTGAAGCGGATCCTCCAAGCGGGCAAGGTGCCCGCCGAGATCCTGCAGCGTCGCGTGAACTGGTGGGTGTCGACCTCACTCGACTGCTTCGGCGGCGAGCAGTCCCGCAAAGCCGCGCACAACTTTGAGCTCGGGTTCAAGGGCCGCTACGACGAGGGCGAGACGGACACTTCGGTCGACACAACGCACGTCAACGAGTACAACCAGGGCCTCTACATGACCGAGATCCGTGAGATCGTCGACCGGCTGAACGCGAACCGGATCGCCGGCACACCGGCGCTCAAGGTTCCAAGCGAGCGCTACAGGCGGCGTGTCGGCCTCTACAAGGACAAGCCCTACGCGTGCGATGGCACGCTCGTGAAGGATGACGCCTACGCGAGCTACCTCGCCTCGACGCTGCCCACCCCCGAGGACGACCAGCGCCTCGAGGAGATTTTCAAGGAGGATTGGATTGCCCCGCGCCAGCCATAAGGGCGTCCGCTTCGACGCTTTTTTCCGGAGCCTGCGCGCGAGCATCCTTGAGGCCTGGACCTCGCCCGAGGGCTTTGCCTACGACCGCGTGCAATACGCGGTGCGCTACCCCTACAAACCGGGGGACCTGGCGCGGATCCTGAAGTGGGCCGGTCGGCAGGGCGACGAGCGCGCCCTTCCGGCGCTCAAGTC
>JBGPNV010000129.1:0-7395 GCA_041487695.1 Thermoplasmata archaeon
ATCGTGAGGATGGCGAGGATGCCGAAGAGCGCGCTCCATTCGGCGCGGGCGGCGATCATCCCCACGACAAGGACCTTGAAGGCCGCCGCGAAGCCCATCTTCTTCGTCCCGGCGGCAAGCAGCGCGGAGACGGGCGAGGGCGCGCCCGTGTACGTGTCGGGGGCCCAGAGGTGGAAGGGCACGGCCGCCATCTTGAACCCGAAGCCGCCCACGAGGAACGCAATGGCGACCACGACGCCGCCGTCGGAGGGGCTCACCGTCGCGAGGCGCACGGAGATCGTCGCGATGTCGAGGCTCCCTGTGACGCCGTAGAGGTAGGAGAGCCCGAAGAGGACGAGCGCCGTGGAGGTCGAGCCGATGAGGTAGTACTTCATCGCGGCCTCCGACGCGAGCTTGTTCGTCTTGACGAAGGCGACCATCGCGTAGGTCGAGATCCCGGCAAGCTCGAGGCCGAGGAAGATCGTGATGAGGGAAGCGGCCGACGCCACGATCGTGGCGCCGGTGAGCGTGAAGAGGAGGAGCATGAAGTAGACGCCCTGGTAGGTCGTCCGCTGGATCTCCTGCGACCAGGAGGCGATGGCGACAAGGAGGCCGGCGCCGAGGAAGATGAGGTCGAACACGAGGGCAAACGCGTCGACCTTGAGCGAGCTCCCTGCAATCGTGAGCGAGGGGGCGCCGAGGAGCCGGAGCGGCGAGCGCTCGAACACGTCGCCGGCAAGCATCAGCACGACGAGCGCCATCGACGCGAGGACCGCGAGGCAAGCCCCGAGCGCGAGGTACTTGTTCGAGCGGATGCGGCGGGGGGCGAGCGGGAAGACGAGGGCGGAGGCGAGGAGCACGAGCTGGGGCGAAAAGGCCACGAGCTCGGCGCTCCGCAAGGCAAGGATCCCGGCGCCGAGGAGGGCGGCGAGGAGCACGAACCCGAGGAAGGGCAGCCACGCGCGCAGGCTCGAACTGGAGACCTCGGCCTGGCGCGCAGAAAGCGCCGCCCCGGAGGCGAGCTTGACCTCGTTCACGGCAGGACACCCCCGGCGAGGAGCCCCGCGAGGTGGGCCGAAAAGGGACCGATGTAGTCCATGAAGAGGAAGGGCAGGATGCCGAAGAGGACGACGAGGGCGGCAAGCGCGCAGAGGGCGGTCATCTCAAAGGGCCTGAGGTCGGGGATGTCGGCCTTCTCGAATTTCGGGTTGAGGGGGCCAAGCATGGCCCGCTGGCTTGCCCAGAGGTAGTAGGCGGCCGTGACGAGGACCGTGACGAGGGGGACGGCCACGTAGTACCCGAAGGTGGCGTTGAACGAGAGGAAGACGCTCACCTCCGCGGCAAAGCCCACGAGGGCCGGGAGGCCGAGCGACGCGAGGAAGGCGAACATGGTGAAGGTGCCGATGCGCGGGACTTTCGCGTTGATTCCCCCGAGCTCGGAGATCTTGCGGGTGCCGACGTTGTGGCCGATCGCGCCGGCCATCATGAAGAGCATCGCCGAGATGAGCCCGTGCGCGAACATCTGGAAAATGGCCGCTTGGATGCCGATGCTGTTGAGCGCCGCCACCGCGATCATGACGAACCCCATGTGCGAGACGGAGGAGACGGCGATGAGGCGTTTGAGGTCGTCGGCGCGCAGGCACACGAGGGCCCCGTAGACCATCGAAGCCACACCGAGGACGACCATGAGCGGCACCCAGACCTTCGCGCCCTCCGGGAGCATGGTGACGGCGATGCGGATGAGCCCGTAGCCGCCCATCTTGAGGAGGAGTGCGGCGAGGATGACCGAGCCGGCGGTGGGCGCCTGGACGTGGGCGTCGGGGAGCCATGTGTGGAAGGGGAATGAGGGCATCTTCACGGCAAACCCGAAGAACACGAGGAGGAAGGCCGTGCTCTGGAAGTCCTTGAATTCGGGGTGGGAGGAGAGGAAGCGGCCGATGGCGACCATGTCGAACGTGTAGAGGCCCGTCTGGGCGGCGTACTGCATGTACATCGCGACGAACCCGATGAACATCACGACGGACGCCACGTGGGTGTAGATGAAGAACTTGATCGCGGCGTAGCGGCGGTTCTCGCCGCCCCACCCGTGGATGAGGAAGAACATCGGGATGAGGACGGCCTCCCAGAACACGTAAAAGAGGAAAAAGTCCTCAGCGAGGAAGACGCCGGTGAGTGCGGCTTGCATCGCGAGGAGGAACGCGAAGAACTTCGGGAGCTCGTGGTGCTCGGAAAAGGCAAAGAGGATGGCAGGCGGGAAGATGATGAGGGTGAGCAGGACCATGGCGAAGGAGAGCCCGTCCATGCCGAGCGTGTAGGTGATCCCGAGGGAGGGGATCCAGGGCAGCGCTTCGGTGTAGGAGAAGTCAAAGAGGGAGCGGCCAAAGCCGCCGGACCAGACGAAGTCCAGGCAGACCCAGAGGCCGTAGCCCGTGGTGGCCAGGGAAAACCCGAGGGCGGTCCAGCGCGCCTGGCGGTCGCTGCGGGCGGCAAAGAGCGTGACGAAGGCGCCAAGGAGAGGCAGGAGGATGAGGAGGGTGAGCGCGTAGGGGATCATCGGGAGTTTAGCCACCTCCTGCGACGCCGGGGATGATGTACTTGAGGAGGAGGAGGCCCACGGCGAGGCCGCCGATGATCCAGGCGGTGTAATTGCGCACGACGCCGTCGGCGGCGCGCCGGAGCGCTTCGGAGCCGCCAAACGCGCTGCGACCGAGCGCGTAGGTGGTGCCGTCAATGAAGCGGCGGTCGACAAGGTCGCAGGCGCGGGCAAGGCCCGCGTCGCCGATGAGGGCGATCTTGAGGAAGAGCCAGTCCATGCCCCACTTGGCCGTGAACATGTAAAAGAGGGCGCGGCCCCCCGCGGTGCCGCCGACGCGCCGGCCCGGATTCGTGGGGTCGGGCGCCACGCCCACAACCCGCTTGGGGTCGACGAAGCCGCGGGCGTAGGTCATCCACGCGAGCCACACGCCCGCAATCGCGAGGAATGTCGACGCGTAGAGGACGGGGTTCGTTATGTAGTCCTGGAAAGTAAGCAGGCTCGGCACTTCGGTGACCTTGCCTGCGAGGAGCTCGTCGACCGCGTGGTGCTCGAAGGCGTTGGGCACCAAGGTCGAGATCAGGACGGTGACGGCGCCCGAGAGGAGCGCGAAGACCGCGAGGACCTTGAGGACGTTCACCATGGGTCCCGGGGACTCGTGGACATGGACTTTCTCTTCGTCGTAGCGCGGCTTGCCGTGGAACGTGAGGAAGATCATGCGGAAGGTGTAGAAGCCCGTGAGGCCGGCCGTGATGAGGCCGAGGCCGAAGACGGTCCAGCCGAGCGTCTCGTAAGGCACCGTGAGGAGCCCGAAGGGCCCCGTGAGGGTGCCGCCGGGGTGGAAGCGCGCGGCGCTCGTGAGGATCTCGTCCTTGGACCACCAGCCCGAGATGAGCGGGATGCCGGCAAGCGACAGCGAGCCGGCGAGCATCGTGCGGTAGGTCCACTTCATTTTGCCTTTGAGGCCTCCCATCAAGCGCATGTCCTGGGTATGGGCGCCGTGGATCACGGAGCCGGAGCCGAGGAACAGCAGGGCTTTGAAGAACGCGTGGTTCATCAGGTGGAAGAGGGCGGGCCCCACCCCCAGGGTCCCGAGGCTGAGGAACATGTAGCCCAGCTGCGAGATCGTGGAATAGGCAAGGACGCGCTTGATGTCGTAGACGACCAGCGCGATCGTGGCCGCAAGGAGTGCGGTGAACGCGCCGATGAGCGCGATGAGCGCGAGCGACTGGGGGAAGAGCGCGAGGATCGGCAGGGTGCGCGCGGTGATGTAGACGCCCGCCTTGACCATCGTGGCCGCGTGGATGAGCGCGGAGACGGTCGTGGGGCCTTCCATCGCGTCGGGGAGCCACACGTGGAGGGGGAACTGCGCGGACTTGCCGACGGCGCCGCCGAAGATGAGGAGGCCGGCCCACGCGGCCGCGTCGAGCTCGGCCTTCGAGAGAGTCCCGGCGTTGAACCCGCCGATGATCCGGTCGAAGAGCTCGCGGTAGTTCAGCGTGTGGAAGCTGTTGAAGAGGAGGAGGATCCCAAAGAGGAACAGGATGTCGCCGGCGCGGGTGACGAGGAAGGCCTTCTTGGCCGCGGAGGCGGCGGAGGGCTTCGAGTAAAAGTAGCCGATGAGGAGGTAGGAGCAGAGGCCCATCATTTCCCAGAAGATGAAGGCGAAGAGGTAGTTGTCAACGATGACCATCCCCATCATTCCCGTGATGAAGAGCATGATCTCGAAGTAGTAGCGGCGCAGCGCGCCCTCCTCGTGCATGTACGCGGTCGAGTAGACGACGATGCAGGTCGCGAGGAACGAGACGATGAACATGAGGAGGGCCGCAAGGCCGTCGATGTGGAGGCCGGTGCCGAGGTAGAGGCCGGAGGAGCCCGTCGTCGCGTCGAAGAAGCGCATCCACACCCACGGCTGGGGCGAGTAGTAGGGGTCGTTGTAGAGCCAGACCTCGAGGAAGATGAGGAACGAGAGCACGGCGGAGGCCGCGACGGTTGCGATCCCGAAGACCGCTCCCCCGTCGAGCCACCAGTTGCCCTTCTTGCGGTCGCTCCCGAGGGCGAAGACGAGCAGGAAGCCGAGGGCCGGGAGGAAGACGGTGACCCAGGCGAGGGGCAAAAGCGCTGCGAACGGTCCGGCCACTTTGTGTCCACCCCCCAGTCCTTCCGAACCTCAGCCCTTCAGGTTCGTGAGGCTCGCGGTGTTGATCGTGCGGTAATTCTTGAACACGATGATCGCGATGGCAAGGCCGACGGCAAGTTCGGCGGCGGCGACGGCAATGGAGATTACGGCGAGCGTGAGGCCCCCCAAGTCGCCGCGGTAGTACGAGAACGCGACGAGGTTGAGGTTCGAGGCGTTCAGCATGAGCTCGATGCCGATGAGCATCATGATCGCGTTCTGGCGGCGCGTGACGGCCCAGAGGCCGATGACGAAGAGGAGCGCGGCCACGTAGAGGTACCAGGAGAGCGGGATCAATCGTATTCCTCCTCGCGGGCGATCTGGAGGCCGCCCAGCGCCGCGGCCGCGATGATGAGGGCGGCGACGATGAGCTCGAAGCCGTGGTTGTCGAAGAGGTCGCGGGCGAAGTCCGTGTAGGCCGCGTTCGAGCGCTCGGAGGGCGCAAAGCCGGCGCTTGCGCCCCAGTCGGACGAGCCGATGACGAGGAAGAGGGCGACGAGCGTGATGCCGACAAGGACGAGCTTCGAAGCCGATTCCCTCTCGGTGACGTTCAACGCAGACCCCCCCCTTTACTCGACCCGCTCCATGATTTCCGTGCGCATGAGCATGACGCCCCAGACGTAGAGGACGGTGACCGCGCCGACGTAGATGATGAGCTGGAAGAGGAGGAGGATCGTGGAGCCGAGGAGCAGGAAGAGGGCCGCGACCCCGATGATGGAAATCGAGAGCCAGATGACGCCCTTCATCGCGTCCTTTGCCTGGACGGCAAAGAGGGCAGGCAGGAGCGTCGTCCCGACAAAGAGCCAGAAGGTGGCGTCCTCGCGGAGCGTCATGCGGCCTCGTCCTCCTCCGGCGCGGTCTCGCCGAACCCGGAGCCCTTGGGTTCGTTCTTGCGGCTGTGCCGCAGGTCCCATGCCGACACGTCACGGGGCCCCGCGCGGCGCGTGCGCATCTCCGTGAGGAGCATCTCGACGGCCTTCCTCGAGCGGGGGGACATGTTGTCCATGATGAGCCCGA
Source organism: Thermoplasmata archaeon (assembly GCA_041487695.1). GTDB lineage: Archaea > Thermoplasmatota > DTKX01 > DTKX01 > DATEUP01 > DATEUP01. The sequence goes on from JBGPNV010000129.1 coordinate 5,706, forward strand.
GCTCCTTCTCGTCCTCGCGGCCGCCCGCGAGTTCGCGGACGGCCGACGACACGACGTTTGCGTCGGAGTGCGAGCCCTTCGCGCGCTCGTAGTTGTGGGGCGTGATGAACTGGAGGACGGGCGTGAGCAGGGGGTAGAGGAGCTTGTCGACCCAGGTCTCGACCTCGATCGTACCCTTGTGCGGGTGCTCCTGCATCGTCTTCTTGTCGTAGCCCATGAGCTGGTCCTGGGACCAGTAGAGCTCGTCGCGCGAGAAACCCGCGAGTTCGAAGTTCGGGCCCATGGTGAGGGCGCCGGTGGGGCAGACCTCGACGCAGAGGCCGCAGAACATGCAGTGGGAGGCGTCGAGGGCGGGGCGGGTCGTGAACCGGGGGTCGGGGTGCTGGCCCATCTGGCTCTCGACCATGTTGAGGCAGTTGTCGGGGCAGATGCGGCAGCAGCGGGCACACGAGATGCACTTCTCGTCGGAGAGGCCGTGGAGCCAGCGCTCAGACAGGGGCACCTCGAGCCGCTCGTAGGGGTAAAGGACGGTGAAAGGCCGGCCGCCCACCCAGCCAAGCGTGCTCACGAACATCCGGGCGGTGGAGACAAGAGGCTGGAGGACGCGGGGCAGGAGGTGCATCGAATAGAGGCCGGCCACGGCGAAAAACGTGAAGGCCCCGACGATCCATGCGACGACGGTTTCCTGCGACATGAGGCCGAAGGGCGTCTGGACGACCTCGCCGGGGCGGACCTGGTCGACAACGAGGAAGCCGGCGACCGCGATGTTGAGGAGCGTGGCCGGCAGGAGCCTCTTCCACCCCGTGTTGAGGAGCTGGTCCGTGCGCAGGCGCGGGTAGGCCGAGCGGATCCAGACGAACACGGCGAAGACGAGGTAGGACTTGAGGAGGAAGATGAACACGGGCGGGATGATGTGCGGGGTGAAAAGCGGGAGGTTGCCAAACGTGTAGTTGGGCATCCCCCAGCCGCCGAGGAAGAGGAGCACGATCATCGAGCAGCCGACGTACCCGCGCAGGTAGCCGCCGAGCCACAGCATGCCCCAGCGCAACCCCGAGTACTCGGTCGTCCAGCCTTCGACCAGTTCGGACTCGGCCTCAGGCAGGTCGAAGGGGATGCGTTCGAGTTCGATGAGGACCGCGATGGTAAAGAGGATGGCGCCGAGCGGCTGGGCGAAGATGAGCCACCCGTGCGCGTCCTGCCAGGCGACGATGTCGGCGAAGCGGAAGGAGCCGGTGATGAGGAGGACGCCGCCCACCGAGAGGAAGAAGGGCACCTCGCCGGCGAGCATCTGGGCCGCCGAGCGCATCCCGCCGATGAGCGAGAACTTGTTGTAGGAGGCCCAGCCGCCGAGGAAGATGGCGTAGGGGGAAAACGCGAAGAGCATGAGGACCCACAGGAGGTCGAGGTCGATGGACGCGATCTGCACCTTGGGGGACATCGGGAGGGCGCCTGCGGCGGCAAAGGCGGTGCCCACGAGGATGACGGGGCAAAGGAAGAAGGCGAACATGTCCGCGCGGGCCGGGTGCGCGTTCTCTTTGGTCATGAGTTTCATGCCGTCCCACACATTCTGCAGGAGGCCGAAGGGGCCGGCGACCATGGGCCCGCGCCGGTCCATGAAGCGCGCGAGCAGTTTGCGCTCGACCCAGATGAACATCAGGACGTTCACGAGCGTGAACATCAGCATGAGCGA
>JBGPNV010000130.1:0-7297 GCA_041487695.1 Thermoplasmata archaeon
CGTGATCGCGAGCGCCGCCGTGAAGGAAAGCGACGCGAGCGGGCGCACGGCCCCCAGCTGGTTCGACGCAAGGGCGCCGAAGATGTATGAGCCCCACACGGCCACCGCCGCCAAATTGCCGATACACCAGGCCGCCGTCGCAAGGTACATGAAATTCACCCCTCGCCTCGCCGAGATCACGTGGGCCGAGTGGATCTCCACCGCCGCGTCGGCAAGCTCCTCGAGCGCACTCCAACCCACTGCCAGAGCCACAAGCTGCACCATCGCCCCCACAAGCTGGAGGCCCACGAGCGGCGGGAGGTCGAAGAGCCCGCGGCCGATCGAGGTGTCCACATAGAGGTACATCTGCAGCGCGCCCGAAGCGGCCGAAATCCCCGTCGCCGCAAGAGAGACCCCAACGGCGAGCCGGAGCTTGGAAAGCGCCCGCAGCGTGTCGCGCGCCGGCTCCACGAAGGTCGCATAGGAGACGGGCGGCAGCGCATACCCATAAGCCTGCAAGGGGACCTCGGGCGGCGGCATTTCGTCCGACCTTGTGGCGGGCGTCCCGGGCGTCGGTGAGGGCGAAGGCGGCGTTTGCGGCGGCGTGGACCACCCCGCTCCGGCGGTCCCGCCCCCCGGCAACTGGCGCTCCTCCACGTTGGCCACGGACCTCACGCCCCCCCGCACTTGCCAATTCTCCTGTTGGCCTCCAACCGAAAGAAGGTTTCGCGTCTGAAAACCTCGCGGCAAAAGGGCGTAAGGGCTTATACGCTGGATCGCCTGCCCGGAGCGGGAAGGAACTTCCGTGGACGCGCACGAGCACGAAGCAGCCGCGCGGAGGGACCTTTGTCCTCGGCCCTAGGCGGCCCCTCGCCGCAGCGCGCCGAAACGCTTTTGGACGCCCGCGCGTTCGCGCGGCCGGGCGGTGTGGTAGCATAGTGGCCATGCACTCGACTGCAGATCGAGATCAGGGGAGTCCGATTCTCCCCCACACCACCTTTCTCTCCATGGCTCCGCAGGAGGGCGAACGGTGGCGCTGAAGATTTACAACACACGCACCTCGAGGGTGGAGGAATTCGAACCTCTCCGGAAGGGGCAGGTCGGAATCTATGTCTGCGGGCTGACGCCCCAGGACTTCACGCATGTCGGCCACGCGCGCGCGTACGTGGTCTTCGACACGGTGCGCCGGTACTTCGTGTACCGCGGCTACCGCGTGCGCTACGTGCAGAACTACACGGACATCGATGACAAGATCATCCGGCGCGCGCGGGAGGCGAACATGGAGCCAGGCGACCTCGCCGAGCGCTTCATGGAGGAGTGCGAGTACGACTTCGGCCGCCTGAACATCCAGCCGCCGGACATCCAGCCGCGGGTGACGGACCACATCGAGGAGGTCCTGGCTCTCGTGACGAAGCTTGTGGAGGGCGGCTTTGCCTACGCGTCGGCGGACGGGTCCGTGTACTTCCGGGTTCGGAAGGCGAAGACCTTCGGGACGCTAACGCACCAGAAGCTTGACGAGATGCGGGTCGGCGCGCGGGTCGAGGCTGACGAGTCGAAGGAAGACCCGATGGACTTTGCGCTGTGGAAGGGCGGAAAGCCTGGCGAGCCTTCGTGGGAATCCCCTTGGGGGAAGGGGCGGCCGGGCTGGCACACGGAGTGCAGCGCGATGAGCGTGAAGTACCTGGGCGCGCAGTTCGACATCCACGGCGGGGGGATCGACCTCATTTTCCCGCACCATGAGTGCGAGATCATGCAGAGCGAGGCCTTCACGGGGAAGGTGCCGTTTGCCAAGGTGTGGATGCACAACGGGCACGTGACACTGAAGGCCGAGAAGATGAGCAAGTCGCTTGGCAATTTCAAGACGATCCGCGAGATCCTCGAGGCCTACCGGCCCGACGAGCTCCGCTTCCACCTGTTGAACACGCAGTACCGGAAGCCGATCGAGTGGGACGTTGCGAACCTCGAAGGGGACGCACAGGCGTTCCGCCGGGTCGAGAACACCGTGCTCGAGCTGCGCTCGAGGCTTGAGAGGGCGGTGCGGGCGCAGGACGGGCGCCAGACGAAGGTCATGAAGGGCGCCTCCGCGATGATCGGGGCGGGCAAGCGCGGCTTTGGCGAGGCGATGGACAACGACTTCAACACGCGCGACGCGATCGCAGCGCTCTTCGAGTTTGTGAGGGAGACGAACAAGCTGCTGGAGGAAAACGAGGAGCTGTCGATCCCGACGCTGAACGAGATCAACAATGCCTTCCAGGAAATGCTGGGGATCCTGGGGCTCAAGGTGGGGAAGGGGGAGGAGACGCCGGCGCTGCTTGGCCAGCTTGTGGAGTACTTCCTCGAGCTGCGCGAAGAGGCGCGGAGGCGCAGGGACTTCAAGACGGCCGACGGGATCCGCGAGCGCCTGAAGGGGCTGGGGATCGAGGTCGAGGACGGGCCGAAGGGAGCCACGTGGAAGCGGCGTCGGTAAGGATGGGCTTAAAGTAGGCCGCGCGCCGATGGCAGGCCTCTGGGGTGGCGGGGATTGCCCGGGGATTTCGAGACATTTGAGCCGGTCCCGCGGGCCGACGTGGTCGAGCGGGTCGCGCGATTCCAAGCGGCCCTTCGGGCCGAGGGTGTGGCGGTGGCGCTCGTGCAGCAGAACTCCGACATGTACTACCTCACGGGGACGGTTGCGCAGGGCGTCGTGGCCGTGCCTTCGGAGGGCGAGGCCGTCTTCTTCGTGAAGAGGCCGTTCGAGCGGGTGAAGGGGGAGTCGGTGCTCCAGCCGGTCGTGCCCTTCGAGAAAGACCAAGTCGGCGCGCTGCGCGCGCGCGGCGGCAAGGTGGGGGAGAGCCCCACCGTTGGGCTCGAGCTCGATGTGCTACCTTACGCGATGGCCGAGCGGAGCCTCGAGGCGAACGGGGCGAGCCGTGAGAGGGTGCGCGACGTGGGCGAGACGCTCCGGCGCCTGCGGTCGTTCAAGTCGCCGTGGGAGCGGCGGATGCACCGGCAGGCGGCCGAGATTGTCGACAAGGCGCTTGGCGAGGTGGACGACACGTTGAAGGAAGGGATGCGGGAGATCGACCTCAAGGCGAAGCTCGAGCAGAAGATGCGCGTGCTGGGGGCCCAGGGGCTTGTGCTCCAGCGGAGGTTCAACCAGGAGCCCTTCCAGGGCCACGTCCTCTCGGGGGAGAGCGCGTGCCTTTTTTCCTACCAGGACAGCGCGATGGGCGGGCGGGGCGTCTCGGGGCGCTACCCGCAGGACGCGGGGATGAAGCGGATCCGCCGGGGCGAGCCGGTCGTGGTGGACCTCGCGAACGCCTACAACGGGTACCTTGCCGACGAGACACGGACCTACGCATTGGGGAGCCTGCCCCGCGAGCTCAAGGAGAGGTACGAGTTCACGGTCCATGTGCTCGAGTTCCTGCGCAAGCGCCTGGTGCCGGGGGCGGACGGCGGGGCCCTTTTCGAAGCGGCGGAGGAGGAATTTGCCAAGCGGGGACTCAAAGAAAACCTCGGGGGGTTGGGCGCCGACCGGGTCCGCTTCATCGGCCACGGGATCGGGATCGAACTCGACGAGCTGCCGGTGCTGGCTCGGGGCGTGAAGTCGACCGTGGAGCAGGGCCACGTCATTGCCGTCGAGCCGAAGCTCGTTTTCAAGGACGTGGGGATGGTCGGGGTGGAAGATTCGCACTTCATCACGGAGGCGGGGGCAGAGGTCTTCACCAAGGCGAAGTACGATACGCTGGGGTGAGGAGGGACGCCCATGGCCGCGCGGAAGAAGGCCAGAAAAGGGAAAGCGAAGGCGCGCGCTGCGCCGGCGGGCTGGCGCATCGACCGCGGGGGGAAATCCATGAGCCTCCGGCTGAGGACGGAAAACTTCATGGAAGCCGTGGCGATCATCGACGCGATAGCGCCCGTGGCCGAGGCGCTCGAGCACCACCCGGACTTCCACCTGGAACGCTGGAACAGGCTGCGGGTCACGACCTACAGTCACGATGTGGGGCACCTGACGGGGCGAGACGACCGGCTGGCGCGCCGGATCAACGAGGTCTTGGCCGCCTTGAAGTGAGGGCACGGACGACTCCCGGGAAAGTGGCAAAGGGGGTGCTGGACGGTGGGGCTTTTCTCGAAGGGGGGCAGGAGCGCGCGGGCCGCGGACATCGAGGCGCGCTCGAGCAAGGCGAAGGAAAAAGCCCTGGCGCTGCACGAGGCACGGTGGCACATGCGCCCCGCGGTGGCCTCGCACCCCGAGGCAGCCGAGGTCGTGCGCGACTTCTGCGCCCGGGTGGGCTTCGTGCGGCGCGCGACGATGGCCGAAGTGCGGGTCTCGGAGAAGGACGCCGTGCGCTTGCTCATCGGGCTGCGCGTGGGCAAAGGGGTCCAGCCGCGCTTTGCCGAGGTGGCGGGCGCGCTCCGCCGAACCCTTTCGGCCAAGGTGCCTGAAGAGCGGGCGGTCGAGGTCGAGGCCATCGAGGAGGACACGACGGCGGCAACGCCGTACGACGTGTTCCCGTAACCGCGGAAGAGTGGGGTGCGGCGGTGGGGAAATTTTCGAGGGAGGGGGTGGGCAAGAGGGCGCGAGAGACCGCATGAAGGCGGCGGCCTCGGCGGCCCGCGTCCTTACCGAGGACCTGCAGTTCACGGAACTCGACGACGAGCTAGACCCGACGATGGCCGACGAGAGCCCGAACCCCTACATCCTTTTCACGCGCGCTCCCCTTGGGTGAGGGGGTGGAGCCCACCGGCACAGCCGAACTCCCGGCCCGCGGTTTTGCCAAACCGCTGCTCGAAGGAGGCGAAGAGAGGGGAGCCCACGGGGAGATTCGAACTCCCGGCCCGCGGTTTACAAAACCGCTGCTCCAACCGGGCTGAGCTACGTGGGCAAAGGGGCAAGGGCGCGCGAGGATGGCGCGCGCGGAAAAAGGTTGGGATGGGGGCCTTTACGCGATTTGCGTCGGTGTGGCCTCGTAGAACGTGAGCGAGGTCGTGAGGGTCCAGAAAAAGAAGGGTTCGGGGACGAACCCCTGGTCCTGGACGACGCCGCCTCCAAGGGTAACCGGGGTAATCTCGACGACCCAGACGCCGATGCCCTTCAGCCCCAAGTAGGCGCCGCCGAGGACGCCGGGGACATCGCCGGGCGTGGCCGCGCGCACTTGGACGGGGCTCGGGATTGCGTTGAGGTTGAACTCGAGCGTGATGTTGTCGAAGGTCCCGACCATGACCTGCGAGGGGCCGTCGGGGGAAACCACGCGCATCTGGATGACGTCGTTCGGCGGCCCCTGGAGGGGGAGCGGGTCGCGCCAGCTCAGCGTGAGGGTAACGCGGGTGAGGTTCTCGGGGAAGATCTCGACCGTGACGGTCTTCGTCGTGTTGGCCAGGGTGAAGTTGCGGACGGGCTGCTGCTGCGAGGTGACCTCTTTGAAGGTCACATCGTAGGTGTGGACGTCGACGAAGAGCGAGGCCGTGGCGTTCGCGTGCGCCCCGTGGTTGTCCACGACGGTGAGGAGGACGTTGAAGGAACCGGTGTCGGCGTAGGCGTGAGCCGCCGTAGGCCCGCTCGCCGAGGCGCCGTCGCCGAATCCCCAGGCGTAGGAGTCGATGCGGCCGTCGGCGTCGCGAGAGAGGGCGGCCGAGAAGCCGATGGCCTCTTTGGCAAAGTAGGGGCCGGGGGCGATGTCGAGGAAGGCGGCGGGCGGCGCGTTGACGGTGAGGTTTGCCGCGTGGGCGTTTTGTGCGCCCTGCTCGTCGGAGACGGTGAGGGTGACCGTGTAGGGGCCGGAGGCCGCGTAGCGGTGCTCGACGACGGCGCCGAGTTCCGTGCTGCCATCGCCGAAATTCCACTGGAAGAGGATGAGCTTGCCTTCCTGGTCGAAGGAGAGGTTCCCGTTGAGGACGAGGAGCTCGTTCACCTCGACGACGTCCTTGGGGAGCTCGAAGGAGGCGACAGGCGCCTGGTTGGAGGCGGAGGGGGCCGTGCAGCCGGCGACGACCACGGCGGCAAGGACGGTGAGGGCCGTAAGCGAAAGCCGGCGGTGGGAGGCGTCCAAAGGGGAACCTGAAGCGGCGAGGAAAGGCTCCGGATTAATAGTTTCGGAGGACGTGGGAGGAACTCGTGAGGGGGAGGGAGGGGAAGGCGCCGGACCTCCCGGACATGGAGGCGGTCTACGACACGATTGCCTCTGCCTGGACGGCGACACGGAGCGGGCCCTGGCCGGAGGTGCTTGCCTTTCTTGCGGGCCGTCGTAGGCCGGCGTGGGTGCTGGACCTCGGCGTGGGCGGCGGGCGGTACCTGGCCGTGGAGGAGGCAAAGGGTCTCTTTGTGGTAGGGCTCGACCGGTCGCGCGGACAACTCAAGGAGGCGCGTGAGGTGGCAGGGCGCCCGGGCAGGCTCCTTCGCGGTGACGCGCGTGCGCTGCCGCTGCGCACCGGGACGTTCGATGCGGTGCTTTGCGTGGCCGTCGTGCACCACCTCTTCGAGCGGGAGGACCGGGTTCGGGTCATGCGGGAGGCGCGGCGCGCCCTACGGCCAGGCGGAACGGCGCTGTTTTCGGGTTGGGGGACGCACGCGGGGGCCTTTGAGGGGGCGCGGCGGGTCGACGGGGGGGGTCGGCAAGACTTCCTGGTGCCCTTCAAGGGACAAATGCCCGCGCCCGTGTGGCGGTATTTTCATGCCTACGCGGAAGGCGAATTGGGGGAGGAGGCCCGCGAGGCGGGGTTCGACCGCGTCCGCGAACGTGTGGGCCGAGAAAACCGGTTCGCCGAGGCCTCCTGACCCCAGAGGGCGGGGTCAGCGCTCCCGACCGCGGCGGCGCCCTGCAAGACGGGGCGTGAGAACCCAGGCGGCGAGGGCGACGGCCCCGAGTGCGAGCGCCAGGAGGACGGGCGGGGAAAGCCCGAAGGGAGGCGGCGGGGCCTCCACGAGGATGTCGGTCGTGCGCGTGGCATTGGCGCCGTGGGCGCCGTCGATCTCGACGCGGAGGCTGACGGGCCCCGAGCGCGCAATGCGCGCGTTCAAGGTCACGCGGGCCGAGCCGCCGACCTGCACGTCCGGGATCGGCCCGGTGGCAAGGACAAGCGTCCCGTCCTTGAGGAGCAGGCTCCCGCCGGTCGACGGGGCGGTGCCCGTGTTTTGCACTTCCACTTCGACGGCAAAGGTTTGCCCAGGCGAGGGCGTGGAGGGTTGGACGGTCACCGTGGCGACGGCAAGCTGAGGCGCGGCGGGCGTCACGGCAAGCTGGAGCGAGCGGGTCGCGCCGCCCGGGAAGGAGCGCGCGGTCACGTTGTGGTCGCCCGCCACGGCCTGCCAGGCAAAGGAAACGACCGCCGTGCCGCCGCC